>NZ_JBEXTZ010000012.1:0-112178 GCF_040614195.1 Amycolatopsis sp. NPDC006125 | reverse complement strand
CACCTTCCGACCACCCCCGCCCCCGATTCCTGATTGTGTTTCAGTCGCCGAGCAGGCGTGTCAAGGCGGGAAAGAGTACCTTGACACGCCTGGTCGGCGACTAAAAGCAGGCTGTGGATCGGGGGCGGGGGAGGTCTGGTTGGGGTGGCCGCTTGCTTTTCGTTGCCGGGCGGCGGTTCGGTGGTGTGCCCCGAAGAACCTGCTAGTCCTGCTTGTCGGCGTTTGCGCGCCTTGCTGCTTCCCTCATTTCGAAGAGGTCCGTCAGCCAGTCGCCCGTTTCCCGGGCGATGTCGCGCACCGCGCCGGTGATGATCGTCGCTATGTTGCCGATGTGGGTGGCTGCCGACTCGGTCAGCACCTGGACCGTGTCCTTGCCGCTTTCGATCGGATCGACCATCACACGTCCTCACGCCGCCGCGGAAACCTTGTCGGACCCCAGCGTATCGGGCGTCCGGTCCGCCTGCCGAGGCCGCGGCGGCAGCGCGAACTTCACGATCTTCTTCGCCACCGACCACAACTGCTTGTGCAGCGGCCCGGTGTTGTAGGGCAGCCCGTACTTCTCGCACACCGCCCGCACCTCCGCGGCGATCTGCGGGTACCGCCGCGCCGGGATGTCCGGGAACAGGTGGTGCTCGATCTGGTGTGAAAGGTTGCCGCTGAGGATGTGGAACAGCGGGCCACCCGTGATGTTCGCCGAGCCGAGGATCTGGCGCAGGTACCACTGGCCCCGCGTCTCGTTCTCGGTCTCCTCCTCGGTGAAGCTCTCGACGTCCGACGGGAAGTGGCCGCAGAAGATGATCGCGAACGCCCACAGGTTGCGGGTCAGGTTCGCCGACGCGTTGCCCAGGAACGTCAGCGGCGCGAGCGGGCCGGTGAGCAGCGGGAACAACACGTAGTCCTTGCCGACCTGCTTCACCGCCTTGCGCGCCATCCGCTCGCGCATCTGCTTCAGCTCGGGGTCCGACCACTTCCGCTCACCACGCACGACCCGGTCGAACTCCAGGTCGTGCAACATCACGCCCCACTGGAAGATGAACGCCAGCACCGTCGCGTACACCGGGTTGCCCAGGTAGTACGGGTGCCACTTCTGCGCCGGGTCGATGCGCAGGATGCCGTACCCGATGTCGCGGTCCTTGTCGAGCACGTTGGTGAACGTGTGGTGGATGTAGTTGTGCGAGTGCCGCCAGTTCTCCGCGGGCGCCATCGTGTCCCACTCGAACTTCTGCGAGCTCAGCTCGGGGATGCGCGTCCAGTCGTACTGGCCGTGCATCACGTTGTGGCCGATCTCCATGTTGTCCAGGATCTTCGCCAGCGACAGCGCTCCGACCCCGGCGAGCCAGGCCGGCGGGAAGAACCCGGCGAACATCAGCGCCCGCCCGGCGACCTCCAGCCCGCGCTGGGTCTTGATCACGTTCCTGATGTAGTCGACGTCGTCCTGGCCGAGGTCGGCGACGATCCGCTGCCGGATCGCGTCCATCTCGCGGCCGAACTCCTCGATCTGCTCCGGCGTCAGCCGGTCCTGCAAGCCGGTCATGGGAAGGCTCCTCTACGCGTCGATCTCCACGTCCCCGGCTGGGACGGAGATGCAGAGCTGGATCTCTTCGTTCTCTTCGCCGGACACCTCGCCCGACTTCGCGTTCCGCACCCGGCCGCGGGCCTTGACCTTCGTGCAGGAGAAGCAGATGCCCATCCGGCACCCGTGCTCCGGGCGGAGCCCGGCCTCCTCGGCCTGTTCCAGCAGCGGGCGGCCCGAGTTGGGGAACTCGACACCGCTGTGCGCGAACCGCACGGTCCCCTCGGCCGCCGACTCGTCGATCACCAGCTCCGGCGGCATGAACTCTTCGGTGATCAGTTGTTCACTCAATTGTTCGCTGTCGTACACGGCCCGCACGGAGTCCATCAGCGGCGCGGGCCCGCACAGGTAGGTCAGCGCGCCCGCGTACCAGGGCGCGGCCTCGACCAGGTGTTCCCGCGAGAAGAACCCGCTCAGTTCGCCGCCCGCCGCGTGCGTGCAGGCGAGCACGACCCGCACGTTCGGAGCCTGCCGCGCCAGCTCGCGGGCGTAGAGCACGTCGTCCGGGGTGTTCGCGTAGTGCAGGAACACCACCTCGCCCTGGTGCCCCTCGTCGGCGAGGGTGCGCAGCATCGACATCAGCGGGGTGATGCCGCTGCCGCCGCTGATCAGCAGCAGCTTCTCCGGTCGCGGCTCGGGCAGGGTGAACGTGCCGTCCGCCTGGGACAGGCCGAGCACCCAGCCCGGCCGGGCCCGGTAGAGGTGCTGCGACACCAGCCCCTGCGCCTTGATCGTCAGCTCCAGCCGCCCGTCCCGGTGCTGCGAACCGGCCGGCGAGTAGCACCGGGTGCGGCGCACGCCGTCGATGTCCACCGAGACCCGCACGTACTGGCCCGCCTGGAAGCCGCGCCACGCCGAACTCGGCTTCAGCGTCAGGGTGACCGTGTCGGGGGTCTGGTGCTCGACCGCGGTGACCTCGCCGCGGATCTCGCGGCGGACCAGCATCGGGTCGATGAGCTCCAGGTAGCGGTCGATGCCGTGCGGGGTGAGCAGCGCCTCGGCGATCGCGGCGAGCCGCATGATTCCTCCCCGGGAACATTTTCGGAGAACACTTGTACACTCAATGGTGGCGTACCCGGCGGGGGCGCTGTCAACCGAAGGAGGTGCGGGCGTGACGCAGGTCGCACCCGGAACCGGACGTAGGATCGGCGACGTGTCGGCCGAGTCCGTGAAGCCCGTGAGCCGGCAGGAACGCAAGCAGCGCACCCGCCAGGCCCTGCTGGACGCCGCGCTCGCCCAGCTCGCCGACCGCCCGTTCGCGGTGCTCAGCCTGCGCGAGGTGACCAAGCAGGCGGACATCGTGCCCACCGCCTTCTACCGGCACTTCACGTCGATGGACGAGCTGGGCCTGGTGCTGCTCGGCGAGTCGATGGCGGTCCTGCGCCGGATGCTCGACGCCGCGCGCGACACCGGCACCGACTTCGACCAGGTCGCCCGCACCGTCGTGCGGACCCTGCACGAGTACACCCGCGCGCACGAGGCCCACTTCCGCTTCCTGACCAGGGAACGACACGGCGGGTCCGGCGCGGTGCCGCAGGCCGCGCGCACGGAACTGCGCATGTTCGCCGGCGACCTGGCCGTCGACCTCGCCCGGTTCGACTGCCTGCGCCGCTGGCGGACGGACGACCTGCGAATGCTCGCCGACATGATCGTCACGATGCTGCTGTCCACCGCGGTGGAACTCATCGAAACCGTGCCGCGCAGCGCGGAATCCGACGAACGCATTCTGGCCACCGCGGAAAACCGGCTGAAACTGATCGCCCGCGGGGCCGAGCACTGGCAGTGACCCTCATTCGAGGGACACCGGCGGTTTGCGCGCGCCGACCGGGCTTGTCACCGTCGGATTCATGCGAAAGATCGCCGTACTGACCGCCGCCGCGTTCCTGCTGGCCACGGCGCCCGCCGCCGCCGAGCCGGCGTTTCTCACGTCGTACTACGGGAACGGCTGGGGCCTGCAGGTCGAAGGCGCCGTGACCAAGGACGGCGACCAGGCCTATTCGATCGAGCTGAGCGTTTCCGGCACCTGCCCGGCGGCGCAGATGCTGAGCACGCCGAAAATGGGTGTGCGATACCGGTCGCCGCGCGAGGACTGGCACACGGTGATGTTCCCGTGCGGCACGAATCCGGAGCCGATCAAGGGATCCGGGTACCTCTTCCCCGGTGACAGCGTGTCGATCCAGGCCATCGGCGAAGCCGGTTTCCCGCCGTCTCCCGGCTACGGCTTCGAGGTCCAGGTGCAGCCGGCGGAACCTGAGACGGCACCCACCCCGAGCTTGTGATCATCGAACACCTGTTCTAGCGTCGTGCACGGAGGGTAGGGAGTGCACGATGAACCGGCAGGACGAGGAAGACCGCCTGGAGCGGAAGCGGATCGCCGAGCTGGCGGACCAGTGGCGCTCGCTCGCGGGCGCACTGCCGTTCTGGACCCAGGAGCGCGAGGGCGACGAAATCGTGCTGCGCAACCAGTTCGGCGACGAGCTGCTGGTGACCCTGCACGGGCGCTGGGCCCAGCACTTCGCCCAGTACCTGGGCTCGCTGCAGAAGACGGCGGGCTGCGCGCTGGCCGAGCTGCTCTGGACCATCGGCGGCCACGGCGACTCGGTGCAGATCCGCCGTCAGGCACGGGAACTCCTGCGCGCGATGCTGCTCGAAGAACCCCGGCCACCCGGCCGGCAGCGGTGACGGTGCGTGACCGTCCACTCGCGACAGATCAGCTGGCCGCCAGGAAGCGCGACGCCCGCTCGGCGACCTCCCCCACCGGGGCCGCGTCCGGCCACAGTTCCACCTCACCGCGCTGGAGCAGGGCACGCGCCCGGGCGTCTGCTCGCCGCGGGTCGTGCACGACGCTGCGGCCGGCGATGATCGCCAGCACCGGCACGGCGAGAGCACGCAATTGCTCGTCGGTGAACGGGACCGGCCGCGGCAGCGTGGTCCGGAAGTGCTGGAACCCGGCGCTGAGCAGCCGTCCTTCGACGGTGTCCGCCGGGTCCGCGCCGGTCGCCCAGCGGAGGAACCGCGGCCGGGCCCAGCTCGAGACGTAGCGCAGGCCGACCGGGAGGGCCCGCAGCACCAGCCCGGGCGGCACCGGGGCGAACGTGGCGACCGGGTCGGCCAGCGTCAGCGAAGCGACCCGCTCCGGCCGCCGGACCGCGAGGTTCGCGGCCAGCCACCCGCCGGTCGAGACGCCGAGCAGGTGCGCCCGCCCGAGGCCGAGCCGGGCCAGGGTGTCGTCGAGCCAGCGTGCCTGGTCCCCGGCGTCGCGGATCGGCGCGGTCTGCTCGCTGCGACCCGGTTCGCCGAGCGGATCGACAGTGTGGACGCGGTGGCGCCGGGCCAGCGCCGGGATGCCCGCCCGGAACGCGACGCTCGTGCCGCAGCGCCCGGGCAGCAGGACGAGCGGGTCACCGGCCGTGCCGAAGCGGTAGACGCGGACCACGCCGAAGGCCGTGGGCATATCGCGCACGGCGGCCGGCTCGGGCATCGCACGCATCGCTTCGTCGTAAACGGCGTCGTAGCGTGCCCGGTTACCCGCCGACCGAAACCCGCCGAGCCCGCTCATTCGCACCTCGCCATCGTGAAATTCGGCACCGTCGCGGCCGCCGTCGGTGACCCGGCACTGACACCCCGTTGCCACTCCGAGGAAAACGGCCATGTCGATCGTCGCCTCCCCCGGCCACGAGGTCGAATCCGGGAGTTACCGTGGAAGGCATGTTCGGTATGGCCGCGGTCTGGGCGGAACGCACGTCCCGTCGGACGCTGAATCATCTGCACAGCCAGCTGGGCGCCGCGGGGCTCGTCGCCGCCGTGGCCACCGCGCCCGGTCTGGCCGCGGTGGTCGACCAGCACGCGGCCGCGGTGCGCGACATCCTCGCCGCGGGCGTGGAAGGTTCGGCGGCCGTCGCGGGAGTCGTGTTGCTCGCCGGGTACGCGCGCGGCCTGCTCGACCACGCGCGCGAAGCCGGCTGGCGGCTGACCGTGCCGCACGGCCCGGAATCGGGGCCGATGGACTGGCTGACCTTCCGCCTGCTGGCGGTCTGCACGCTGGCGAACTCGATGGACGACCCCCACTACCGCCAGGGCTTCGAACTGGAACTGCGCTAGGCGCAAGAGAACGGCCGGTCCGTCGCCGGACCGGCCGCCTCTCCCTGTGCTCCCCGTCTTGAGGGTGCTCCCCGTCGTTACCGGAAGCTCTCCGGCGGCCGCATGGTCGCGCCGCGGTCCGACCCCATGGAACCGGTCGGCTGGCGCATCTCCTGCGTGGCCTCCTCCGCGCTCGGGGTGGTCGCGCGGGTCGCGTCCTCACGGCCACGCTGGTAGGCCTCGGCGTGCGCCTTGGCGGCCGGGATCTGCTCCTCGGCGCGGCCCAGCCAGCGCTCCCAGCGCTGCTGCATCGGCTTCACCAGGCCACCGCCCATGCCGACGATGACGACACCGCCGATCGTCGCGAGCACGGTGACCAGCACCGGCGTGGTGACGGTGGTGGCGACGCCGATCTGGTTCAGGGCCGCGATGATGCCCAGCGCCCAGATGAACACCGCCGCGATCGTGCCCAGTGTCTTGCCGTAGGACAGGCCGCTCAGCGCTCCGCCGACCAGGTCCTTCACCGCGCGGGCGATCGCGCCGGCGACCACCACGATGATGATCGCGACCGCGGCCTTCGGCAGCCACGCGACGATCCCCGTCAGCAGCCCGCTCACCGGGTTCGGCCCCCACACGCCGAAGGCGAACTGCAGGGCGATCAGCAGGACCGCGTAGTACACCAGCTTGGCGATGATGTCCGAGGCGTCGTACTTGCTCTTGGCGAGCATCTGCTTGATGCCGCCGCGCTCGACCACCCGGTCGAACCCGACCTTCTCGAGCACCTTGTTCACGATCTTGCCCAGTGCTTTGGCGATGAACCAGCCGATCGCGAGGATCACCAGGAACGCGACGAACTTCGGCACGAAGGTCGCCACCGCGCTCCAGGCGTTGGACACACCCTGGCCGAAGTCGACGGCCGCCAGGTTGGACGTTGCCACTGGCCTCTCTCCCTTCCGTTGCAGGAGCAACCTGCGCCCCGTTTCTGAAGCGCTTTCGATGAAGTGGCTACCCAGCCCTGGCAGGGCCACACTTCAATGACCTGCAGGTATCCCCCACGCGTGTGATGCAGGACCCATCGCGGCAGGGGTACCAAAACGGCTCCCACCGGCGGTTTCGCGACGATTTCGCGGCCGCGCCGACCGGGTGGAAAAAGTCAGTCGGCCGCCGCTCGCGCGGGGCGTCGCGCCGGCACGGCGATGCGGCTGATGTCGGATGCCACCACGATCTCGCCGCCGAACGACGCGGCCGCCTCGGCGCGGAACGCCTCCGGGTCCGGGTAGCGCTGCGAGAAGTGCGACAGGACCAGCTTCCGCACCCCGCACTCCGCCGCCACCCGCCCGGCCTGCGCGGCTGTCAGGTGCCCGTACTCGGTCGCCAGCGCGGCGTCCGCGGACAGGAACGTCGACTCGATCACCAGCAGGTCCGCGTGCTCGGCCAGCTCGAAGACGCCGTCGCAGAGCCGGGTGTCCATCACGAACGCGAACCGCTGGCCCCGGCGCGGCTCGCTCACCGCCGGCAGCTCGACCCGCCGCTCGCCGACCTCGACGAACCCGTCCCGCTGCAGCTGCCCGACCGCGGGGCCACGCACGCCCAGCGCCGCCAGCCGGTCCGGCAGCATCCGCCGGGTGTCCGGCTCGACCAGCTGGTACCCGAACGACTCGACAGGGTGCGACAGCCGCCGCGCGAGCAGACGGCCGAACGCGCCGCGCGCGATCTCACCCGGCTCGGCCACCGGCGACTCCACCAGCTCCGCCGTCTCGCGGAAGGCGCTCGCGTGCCGCAGCCGCGCGAAGTACTCCGCGCCGGAGGCCGGGTAGTGCGCGACCACCGGGTGCCGCACCCCGTCCAGCGACAACCGCTGCACCACGCCCGGCACGCCGAGGCAGTGGTCGCCGTGGAAGTGGCTCAGGCAGATCCGCGTGATCGAACTGGCCGCCACCCCGGCGAACAGCATCTGCCGCTGTGTGCCCTCGCCGGGGTCGAACAGCAGTCCCTCGCCGTCCCAGCGCAGCAGGTAGCCGTTGTGGTTGCGGGTGCGCGTCGGCACCTGGCTCCCGGTCCCCAGCACCACCAGTTCACGCACGGACACCCCCCGACCCTAGGCCGCGCAGCCGCAACGCCGTCCACAGCTCCGCCCGCACGTCCGGGTCGTCGAGATCGCGCCCGGTCAGCTCGGCCACTTTCGCCATGCGGTTGCGCAGGGTGTGCCGGTGGACGCCGAGCCGCGCCGCCGCCGGGTCCCACTGCCCGTGCCGCCGCAGCCACTCCGCGAGCGACGCCACCAGATCGCCACGCCCGGTCTCGTCGTGGCGCACCAACGGTTCCAGCACCGCCGCGGCAAACGCTTGCGCCTCCTCCGCGGGCAGCAGCGAGACCAGGTCACCGCGGAACCGCACCAGCTCAGTCGTCGACGCGACGCGCGTCGCCCGCTGGTGCGCCTGCGCCAGTTCGGCGTAACCGGCCGCCGGCGCCACCCCGCCGGCCAGCTCCGGGGACCAGCCGGACGGCGCGATCGCCACGACCAACCCGTCCAGTTCGGCGGCGAACGCCGGGCTGCCGTTGAGGGCGTCGAGCACGCGCTCGGCCTGACCGGTCAACGCGAACACTTCGACCGGCTCCGGCGGCAGGCCGACGATCCCGGCGACCAGCTCGTGCTGCCCGGCCAGCAACAAACGCATACATGCGGTATGTACCTTGCGGCGCTCCGACTCCAGCCCGCGCGCTCGCGTCAACGTGAGGGTGAGCAGTGACGCGGCAGCGCTCAGCACGTGCCCGCTGGTCCGGTCGAACGGCTCCGGCCGCCCGGCTACGAGGAACCCCTGGTTGCGCAGCACCTGGACGACCACGTGCTGCCCGTCCACCTCGAAACTGGCGCTCGCCGGCCCGCCACGCAGCCGCGCCAGCTCGTCCGCCACGGACGGCAGGCGTTCCGCGGCCGCCGCCGGGGCGGCCCGCACCAGCTCGCCGCCGCGGCCGACCAGCAGCACGAACCCGTCGAGCAGCCGAGCCAGCCGTCGCACCGCCGCGTCCGGCCCGCGCAACGCCGCCCGCGTCAGCTCCTGCTGCGCCGCGTTGGTGGCGGTGACCTCGGCGTAGGAGTCCGCAGCGAGGGCCGCCGACACCGCCTTGCTGATCGCGATGAACGGCGTCCGCCGCGGCACTTCCAGCAGCGGCAGCCCGGCGTCGGCGGCGGCGCGCACCAGCGCGGCGGGCGCCTCGGCGTGGCTGAGCCCGATGCCGAACCCGAGCCCGGCCAGCCCCCGCGCCGTCAGCCTGGTGACGTACTCAGGCTCGCCGGACAGCCGCAATCCCGTGGTGAGCAGCAGCTCGCCGCCTTCGAGGAACGGCGTCGGGTCGTCCAGCTCGCTGACGTGCACCCACCCCACCGGGCGGTCCAAACCGGACTCCCCGGCCAGCACGCGCAGACCGAGGGTCGGGTCGGCGAGCAGTCGCCGCAGGGTCACCGGCACGACCACCACTCTGCCACTTCGTCCAGTTCTCCGAGCCCTTATTGGCCGGTTCGGCCATTTCCGTCCGCGCCGGGCGAGCAGATGCTGGACCGATGAGCTTCCCCTACTGGGTCGCCGGCCGCCCGGCGACGAGCGACGACCTCGTCGAAGTCCGCAACCCCCGCGACGGCGCGCTCGCCGGAACCACCAGCAACGCGACCGCGGCCGACGTCGAAGCCGCCGTCGCCGCCGCGCACGACGTCCGGCACGAGGTCGCGCAGCTGCCGGCGTACGTGCGCGCGGACGCCCTCGACCACGTCTCCCGGCGCCTGGCCGAGCGCGCCGACGAGATCGCGGACCTGATCCACGCCGAGTCGGGCAAGCCGCTGAAGTGGGCGCGGGCCGAGGTCGGGCGCGGGGTGTCGACCTTCCGCTGGGCCGCCGAGGAGGCCCGCCGGTTCTCCGGCGAGCTGCAGCGGCTCGACACCGACGCCGCCTCCGCCGGGCGGCTGGCGCTGGTCCGGCGCGCGCCGCGTGGGCCGGTCCTGGGGATCACCCCGTTCAACTTCCCGCTCAACCTCGTCGCCCACAAGGTGGCCCCGGCGATCGCCGTCGGCTGCCCGATCGTGCTCAAACCCGCGCCCGCGACCCCGCTGACCGCGCTGGTCCTCGGCGAGCTGCTCGCCGAGACCGCCCTGCCCGCCGGCTCGTGGTCGGTGCTGCCCCTGCCGAACGAGGCGGCGAGCGAACTGGTCGCCGATCCGCGGTTGCCGGTCGTGTCGTTCACCGGGTCCGGACCGGTCGGCTGGTCGATCCAGGACCGGGTGCCGCGCAAGCACGTCACCCTCGAGCTGGGCGGCAACGCGGCGGCGATCGTCTGCCCGGACTGGACGGACCTGGAGTTCGCGGCGCAGCGCATCGCGACCTTCGGCACGTACCAGGGCGGCCAGTCGTGCATCTCGGTGCAGCGGGTCTACGCGCACCGCGACGTGTACGCCGAGCTGGCCGACCGGGTCGTCGCCCACGTGCGCAAGCTGGACGTGGACGGCGAGGTGGGCCCGCTGATCAACGAGGCGGCCGCGGTGCGGGTGCAGTCGTGGGTCGACGACGCGGTCGCGGCGGGCGCCGAGCTGCTCGCCGGCGGGACGCGGCAGGGCGCGACCGTGGCGCCGACCGTGCTCGCCGGTGCGCCGGAGGACTGCGCGGTCAACGCCGAGGAGATCTTCGGCCCGGTGCTGTCGCTCGCGCCGGTCGACTCGGTGGAGGAGGCCTTCGAGCGGGTCAACGCGTCGCGGTTCGGGCTGCAGGCCGGGGTCTTCACGCACGACCTGCGGGTCGCGTTCGAGGCGTCGGCGCGGCTGGAGGTCGGCGGCGTGGTGGTCGGCGACGTGCCGAGCTACCGGGCCGACCAGATGCCCTACGGCGGGGTGAAGGAGTCCGGCACCGGCCGGGAGGGGGTCCGCGCGGCCATGGAAGACCTCACTGAGCAGCGGGTTCTCGTGCTGACCGGGGTGCGCTGAAGATTTCCGAAAGAAAATTGTCCGCCGTTGTCGATTCGCCCGGTGCTCGATCGATGTCATCGTGACGGTCCCATTGGGGACCACCTCGACAGCAGGGAGAAGACGATGAAGTTCATGGTCCTGGTCAAGGGCGACGAGAACACCGAGGCCGGCGCCATGCCCACCGAGCAGGAGCTGGCGGACATGACCAAGTTCAACGAGGAGCTGGTCAAGGCCGGTGTGATGCTGGCGGGCGAGGGCCTGCACCCGAGCTCGAAGGGTGCGCGGGTGCGGTACTCCAGCGAGGGCACGACCGTGATCGACGGCCCGTTCGCGGAGTCGAAGGAGCTGATCGCGGGCTTCTGGATCCTCGACGTGAAGTCGAAGGAGGAGGCCGTCGAGTGGCTGAAGCGGGCGCCGTTCCGGGACACCGAGATCGAGATCCGGCAGGTGTTCGAGGCCGAGGACTTCGGCGAGGCGTACACGCCGGAGCTGCGTGAGGCCGAGGACCGGATGCGGCAGAAGATCGAGGAGCAGCACGGGCGGTAGGAACTTGCCCTCGCCGCGGTGAGGTGGTGTGCTCGGTGACCGTGACGGTCACCGAGGCACATCGCACCATCGACGCCGTGTGGCGCATCGAGTCCGCGAAGCTGATCGCCGCGCTGACGCGCATGGTGCGCGACGTCGGGCTGGCCGAGGAGCTGGCGCAGGACGCGCTGGTGGCGGCGCTGGAGCAGTGGCCGTCGTCGGGTGTGCCGTCGAACCCGGGCGCGTGGCTGATGACGATCGCCAAGCGCCGCGCGATCGACCACTTCCGGCACCTGAAGATGGCGGAGCGCAAGCACGAGGAGATCGGGCTCGACCTGGAGACGACGCAGCAGGCGATCGAGGTCGAGCCGGACGAGGTGCCGGACGACCTGCTGCGGTTGATCTTCACGGCGTGCCACCCGGTGCTGAAGACGGAGGCGCGGGTGGCGCTGACGTTGCGCTTGCTGGGCGGGCTGACGACGGACGAGATCGCGCGTGCGTTCCTGGTGCCGGAGTCGACGGTGGCGCAGCGGATCGTGCGGGCGAAGCGGACGCTGGCGCAGAAGAAGGTGCCGTTCGAGGTGCCCGCCGGGCCGGAGCTGGCGGAGCGGCTGGGGTCCGTGCTGGAGGTCGTGTACCTGATCTTCAACGAGGGCTATTCCGCGACGGCCGGCGACGACTGGATGCGCCCCCAGCTGTGCGCTGACGCGATGCGGCTGGGGCGGATCCTGGCCGGGCTGGCGCCGCAGGAGCCCGAGGTGTTCGGGCTGGTGGCGTTGATGGAGTTGCAGGCGTCGCGGTCCAGGGCGCGGGTGACGCCGGACGGTGAGCCGATCTTGTTGCTGGACCAGAACCGGGCGAAGTGGGACCGGTTGCTGATCGGGCATGGGCTGGCGGCGCTGGAGCGGGCGGAGAGCCTGTCGCGGGCGCGCGGACCGTACGTGCTGCAGGCGGCGATCGCGGCGTGCCATGCCCGGGCGGGTGCGCCGGAGGACACCGATTGGGAGCGGATCGCGGCGCTGTACGGGGAGCTGGCGGAGGTGACGCCGTCGCCGGTGGTGGAGCTGAACCGTGCCGTGGCGGTGTCGATGGCTTCGGGCCCGGAGGCGGCGCTGCCGTTGGTGGACGAGCTGGCGGCCTCGCCGGCACTCGCGAGGTACCACCTGCTACCCACAGTGCGAGGCGACTTGCTCGCGAAGGTGGGTCGGCTGGCGGAGGCGCGGGCGGAGTTCGAACGGGCGGCTGCGTTGACGCGGAATTCGCGGGAGCGGGATGTGCTGCTGGCGCGGGCTAAGGCTGCGGCTGGGGAGTGAGTGGGGTTTCTGGCGGCTGTCCGGAGTGGACGGTTCATGTTGGTGCGAGTGGTCCTTTCGCGGGGGGGATGAACGGACCGTTCACCTTGATGCGGCTGGTCTCTTCGTGTGGCGCTGGCTCGAACGTTCATCGTGATGCAGCTGGTCTCTTCGTGTGGCGATGAATGGACCGTTCATTGCGGTGCGACTAATGGACCGTCCATCGTCGTGCCGCTGGCCCCCACGCGCGGCGATGAACGGACCCGTTCATCGCCGCCGCCACCGCCTGTCCACCCGTGCGTGATTGAAAGGACCATTCATCAGGTCACCGCTGGCCCAACGGCTACACCGGTGAAGCGGTGCAGCCGTGAAGCGATGAATGGACCATTCATCGAGGCACCACCGGCCCACCCGCCCGCGAAGGCATGAACGGACCACTCATCGACACACGACCGGCCCACCCGCGAACCTATGAACGAACCATTCATCGAGGCGCGACATGCCTACCCGCCCCGAAGGCATGAACGGACCGTTCATCAAGCCACGACATGCCGCCCCGCTCGCGAAGGCATGAATGGACCGTTCATCTACCCATGAACGGATCATTCATCCACACACCACAGACCCCATCATCGCGGCATGAACGGGCCGTTCATCGGCGCACGACAGGCCCGCCCGCTCGCGAAGCCATGAACGGAGCGTTCACCTACCCGCCACAGATCCCGTCATCGCGGCATGAACGGGCCGTTCATCGGCGCACGACAGGCCCGCCCACTCGCGAAGCCATGAACGGAGCGTTCACCTACCCGCCACAGATCCCGTCATCGCGGCATGAATGGGCCCTTCATCGGCGCACGACAGGCCCACCCGCTCCCGAAGCCATGAACGGACCGTTCATCCACACACCACAAACCCCACTACCGCCGCGTGAATGGACCGCTCATCAAACCCGCTCGATCCCCTCCACGCCCGGGAGCCGTAGCAACTGAAGCTAGAGCGACCCCAGCCCAGCCTCCAGCAGATCGAACATCCGCTCCCCAGCGCGCCCCACCGCCGCCGCGATTTCTGGCTCCGGCTCGCCGGCTGCGGTGCGTCGCAGGACCTCGTCGAACAGCAGGCGGTGCACGCCGGCGATCTGGGCCGCCGCGGCGCGCGCCGTGTCCTCATCGAAGTCCGACAGCGCAGTAGCCAGCGCCTTCTCCCGCTCCTCGTGCAACTCACGCAACCGCGCGAGCAGCGTCGGGCTCTCGACGACCATCCGCGCGAACTCCGGCCCCGAGAAACCCAACAGCGCATCCCGGCGCTCGAGCCCCGCCCGCCACGCGCGTCGGAACGCCGGCACCAGCGGCCGCCCCCGCACCTCGGCCAGGCTCGCCACGAACGACTCGTGCACGTCGAAGACCAGGTCCTCCTTCCGCGGGAAGTGGTTGGTGACCGTCATCTTCGCCACCTCCGCCGCCTCCGCGACCTGCGCGATCGTCACCTCCTCGAACCCCCGCGAGATGAACAACCGCGTCGCCGCGTCGGAGATCGCCTGCCGTGTCCGCTGCTTCCTCAACCCGCGCTCCACGGACCCCACCCTACGCTATGCTTGACCTAATATTAGGTCCGACCTAATAAAACCCGGAGGCCGAGATGCGACTCATGACCGTCCACGCCCACCCCGACGACGAGTCCAGCAAGGGCGCCGCCACGATGGCGCGCTACGCCGCGGCAGGCGCGGACGTCCTGGTCGTCACCTGCACCGGCGGCGAGCGCGGCGACGTCCTCAACCCGCGCCTGGACACCCCCGAAGTCCGCGCGAACCTGCCCGAGATCCGCCGCCGGGAGATGGCCCGCGCGAGCGAGGTCCTCGGTGTGCGGCAACGGTTCCTCGGCTTCCGCGACTCCGGCCTCACCGACGACCCGCCCGCCGACAGCTTCGCCAGGCAACCCCTCGGCACCGCCGTCGACAGGCTCGTCGAGGTCATCCGCGAGTTCCGCCCGGACGTGCTCGTCACCTACGACGAGACCGGCGGCTACCCACACCCCGACCACATCCGCACCCACCAGGTCGCGGTCGCTGCGTTCGACGCCGTCGCCGAAACGCCCTGGCAGATCGCCAAGCTCTACTACCTCGCCACCCTCACCAAGGAGTGGTTCCAGGCCATGCACGACGCCCTCACCGCGCGCGGCCTCGACTCCGGCATGGCCGAGGTCCTCGCCGAACTGCCGGACACCCACACCCCAGTCACCACGCGGATCCACTGCGCCGACCACTTCGACACCCGCGACCGCGCCCTGCTCGCCCACGAGACCCAGGTCGGCCACGACAACCCGTTCCTGCGCCACCCGCGCGACGTCGAACGCGAGGTGTGGCCGACCGAGGACTACGTCCTGGCCCGCTCGCTGGTCCCGGCCGACCTGCCGGAGGACGACCTGTTCGCCGGGATCACGGCTGCTGCGGCGGATCCAGCATGACCGTCGAATCCGCAGGCGCCGGCTCGACCTGCTTGCGCCGCCGCTCCCGGAACACCCACCCGCCGACCACGCCCGACCCGAACCCGAACAGGTGCCCCTGCCAGCTGATGCCCTCCTCGGCCGGCAGCAGCGCGGTGAACTGGTAGGCGAAGCACAGCGCCATCACGAGCCCGATCACGATGTCGATCGGGCGCCGGTCGAACAAGCCACGCACGATGATGTAGCCGAAGTAGCCCAGCACCACGCCGCTCGCGCCGGCGGTCACCCCGTTCGGCGGCGACACCAGCCACACGCCGAGCCCGCTGCCGACCACGATCAGCGCCGTCACCCCGAGGAACTTCCGCACCCCGCGGTAGGCGGCGAGGAACCCGAAGATGAACAGGGGCCCGGAATTGCTTTCGATGTGCGCCCAGCTGAAATGCAGGAACGGCGCGGTCAGCGCCTCGGGCAGCGAACTCAGCTCGCGGGCGCGGATGCCGAAGTCGAAGCTCAGCGCGTAGTCGGTGGCCCAGTTGACGATCTGCACGATCCAGATGACGGCCAGGAACCCGACCATCACCCACAGCGCCTTGCGCGCCTCGGCGATCATGGCCTGGGCTTCGGCGCCGCTGGGCAACGCGCGTTCCTTCATCCGGTCAGGGTAATGGAATTATCGGCGTTTTCCCGGCGAATCCGTAGCGCGGACGCGAGCAGGGTGACCACGAGCCCGGCGGCGCCCCACACCACCAGCACGGTGATCGGGCCGCCGGTCGCGTTCCCGGCGAAGTAGACCTCGTCGCGGATCGCCTCGGTGCCGGCGCCGTTGGGCAGCCAGTCGCCGATCGCGCGCCAGAACGGCGGCAGCAGCTCGGTCTGGTAGGCGCCGCCCGCGCTCGGGTTGCCGAGCACCACGAAGATCAGCACGGTGATGCCGACGCCGATCACGCCGAACAGCACCTGGAAGGCCATGGTGACGGTCGCCGCCGCGAAGGTGAGGGCCGCGCCGATCCACCACAGGGACAGGAAGTGGCCGGTCAGCGCGCCGAGGACCTGGTCGACGACCAGCGCGCCGCCCAGCCCGGACACGATCGCGTAGGGCACCATCGCGGCGAGCCGGATCACCGTCCGGCGCAGCGTCGCGGGACGGGCACCCTTCGCGATGCCGAGTGCGGCGGCGGCGAGGTAGCCGCCGACGAGCCAGCCGACGACCGCGTAGAAGGCGGTCAGTCCGCGGGCGTCGCCGGCCTGTGGTGGGACGAGGTCCTGCACGACCGGAGCGCGGTTCTGGGCGGCGCCGAGTTGGGTGAAGACCTGCTCGACGGCGGTGGCGAGGGCCGGGCCCGCGGCGGTCGCGACCAGGAGGGTGCCGCTGTCGGCGAGGTAGGCCGCCTCCACGTCACGGTCGAGGACCCGTTGGCGCGCGTCGTCCGCATTTGGGCTCGGTGACGCCTCGACGGGCGTGCCGTCGAGGGCGTTGATGCGGTCGACCGTCTGTTGTGGACCGACGACGGCGACGGCGACCCGGTGCGGCGACGGGCTGTGGAAGGCGCCGACGTAGGACAGGATGAAGCCGAGCTGCAGGAGCAGCACCCCGAGCACCAGCAAGACGGTCCGCGGGGCGATCGCGTCCCGCAGATCGTGCGCAAGGCTCCGCGGTTCTTCGCTGGTCATGGCCCGAACCTAGGCGCGGCGGGGCCTAGCCGCGCGGCGAAGATTCACTCGATCCCGCTGTCATTCAGCTGTGACGCGCCCGGTGGCGAAAGCTGCGGGCGGCACCGGACGGTGACACCTGGCGGCACCGCCACGGCGCATCACTCGATCCGCTGTCCTCCGAGCAGCGCGGCCCGCCGCGTGACGGCATGACCGCACCGCGCGACGGAAACCTGCGGCCGGTACCACCGCGACGCATCGCTCGATCGGCTGTCCTCCGGACAGCACGGCCCGCGGCGCGGCGAAGGCTGCGCGCGGCACCGCCCCTTGCCAATACCGCCGCGACGAATCACTCGATTCCGCTGTCCTCCGGGCTTGAACGCGCCAGTGTGGCCAGCGTGTCCAGCGCCCCGGCCAGTACGTCGGTCCGCGGGGAAGCCAGTGCGAGCCGCACGGCGGTGGGGGCTCTGCCGGGGCTCACGGCGAACGCCGCGGCCGGGGTGACGGCTATCCCGCGCCGTGCGGCGGCCGCCACGAACGTCTCCGCCCGCCACGGCTCCGGCAGCTGCCACCAGCAGTGGTACGCCCGCGGGTCCGACCGCACCTCGAAACCCGCCAGGCGTTCGGCGACCAGCTCCTGCCGCGCCACCGCGTCGGCGCGCTTGGCGGCCTCGATCTTCGCCAGCGTGCCGTCCGCCATCAGGCGCGTCGCGGCCGCCGTCGGGAACCGCGCCGCCGCCCAGCCGCCCGAACGCACCGCGGCGGCCACCCGGTCACGCAGCGCCGGCGGCGCCACCACGAACCCCAGCGTCAGCCCGGGCGCGAGCCGCTTCGAGAGGCTGTCCAGCACGACCGTCCGCTCCGGCGCGACCTCCGCCAGCGGCGCCAGGTCCGGCCGCAGGAAACCGTTGATGCCGTCGTCGATCACCGGCAGATCCCGCTCCCGCAACACCTCGGCCAGCTCCACCCGCCGCGCCGCGGGCATCGCCAGCCCCAGCGGGTTGTGCAGCGCCGGCTGCAGGTACACCGCCCGCAACCGCGGCGGCAGGTCCGGCACCACACCGTGCTCGTCCAGCTCCAGCGGCACCAGCGTGACCCCGAGCCGCGCCGCGATGCCCTTCACCACCGGGTACGTCAGCGCCTCCACCCCCAGCCGCTCCCCGGCCGGGACCAGCGCGGCCACCGCGGCGGCGATCGCCTGGCGGCCGTTGCCCGTGAACAACACGTCCGGCGCGGACGGCGACCACCCGCCCCGCGCCAGCACCGACGCGGCCGCCGCCCTGGCTTCGGCCGTGCCCGTCACCACGGCCGGCCCCAGCCCCTGCACCAGCAGGTCCGGCCGCAGCAACGGCCCGAGGCTCGCGGCGATCCACTCGGCCTGTTCCGGCAGCACCGGGAAGTTCAGCTCCAGGTCGACCGTCGCGGAGGCGGGTTCGGCCAGCGCGGAACCCGGCTCCGGCGCGGCCCGGATGAACGTGCCCCGCCCGGTCTCGCCGACCGCGAGGCCACGCCGGACCAGCTCGCCGTACACCCTGGCCGCGGTGGAAACCGCGATGCCGCGCTGCCGCGCGAACCGGCGCTGCGGGGGCAACCGGTCGCCCGGCCGGAGCCGCCCGGCGGTGACATCGGCGGCGACGTCGTCCGCGATCGTCCGGTAGTCCACCCGCACCTCCACATTGCACCGAGAGCAATATTCGTATTGCACCGAGCGTAGCAGCCGATCTACCGTCGGGGCATGACGATCGAAATCGGCTACGACGACAAGGGCTCCGGCCCGGCCCTCGTCCTGGTCCACGGCCACCCGTTCGACCGCTCGATGTGGCGGCCCCAGCTGGACCACTTCAGCGAGCGCGGCTGGCGAGTCATCGCACCCGACCTGCGGGGTTACGGCGAGACCACGGTGGTGCCGGGCAAGACTCCGCTGGAGACCTTCGCCCGCGACCTGGCCGGCCTGCTCGACCGCCTGGACGTCGGCGAGTTCGTCCTGGGCGGGCTGTCCATGGGCGGCCAGATCGTGATGGAGTGCCACCGGCTCTTCCCGGAGCGGATCCGCGCGCTGGTCCTCGCCGACACCTCACCGCGCGCGGAGACAGCGGAGGGCAAGCGGAAACGCACCGAGATGGCCGAACGATTGCTCCGAGAAGGACTCCGGCCGTACGCCGACGAGGTGCTCACGAAGATGGTGGCGCCCGCCAACGTCGCCGCGATGCCGGACGTCGCGGAGCACGTCCACCGCATGATGCGCTCGACCGCGCCGGAGGGCGCCGCGGCGGCCTTGCGCGGCCGGGCCGAACGCCCGGACTACTTGCCGACGCTGGCCGGGGTCCGCGTACCGGCGCTGGTGGTCGTCGGCGACCAGGACGAGTACACGCCGGTCGCCGAGGCGGAATTCCTGCACTCACTCATCCCCGACGCGGAGCTGGCGGTCATCGAAGGCGCCGCGCACATGCCGAACCTGGAACGGCCCGCGGAGTTCAATTCCACCCTGGCGAACTTCCTCGCGAAGATTCCTCAATCGTCATAGGCAGCGCGCGCCTCGCAGTGGGATGCCGGTCCCGGTGCCCGGTCCGGGTCAGGTGCGGATCCGGGTGTCGGCCGGCTGCGGGACGGCGGGCTGCGCGGCCGTCTGGTCCTGCTGCCTCAATCACCGCGCCCGAGGTGGTGCTGGAACAGTTTCCGGCTGATCCGGCCCAGCTCGGCGAATTCGTCGTCGGTCAGCGGGTTCACCACCGATTCGTGCACCGCCCTGCGGTATCCGGGTGCCACGCCGTGGAGGAATTCGGCGCCCTCCGCGGTCAGCACCGCGTACAGGCCGCGGCGGTCGGTCGGGTGTTGTTCGCGCCGGACCCAGCCGAGGCCGGCCAGCCGGGTGATCCGGTAGTTCAGCCTGCTGCCCGGGGAGAACAGCACCGCGGCCAGCTCGCCCATTCGCATCCGGCGGTCCGGCGCGGCGTCCAGCCTGGTGAGGATTTCGTATTCCGCATGGGAAATCCCGGCGGTTTCGTGCAGGTGGCGCTCGATCGCGCGTTGCACGAGGGTCTGCGCGCCGAGGTAGTGCACCCAGGCCCGGAGCTGGTCATCGGACAGCCACCGGCTCTCCTGCATGGACCCTCCCAGTTGATCGGCAGGGCTGGAATATAGCCGATGGCGCGCCGGAAAACGGGTCAATCCAGGCAGCGCCGCACGTGGCCCGGCACCAGAATCGCCTTGCGGCGGAGGGTTTCGGTGAACGCCGACACGACGGGATCGCCACCCGGGCGCGTGTAAGCCGCCAATCGGCGTCGCACCGGCGGGTCCGGCCGCAGCAGGTGCGCGGCGAACCGCGGCGGCAGCACGTTCGCGGGCACCAGCGCCGGGCCGAGACCGGCGGCGGCCAGCGACGGCGCGGCGGCCGTCTGCTCGGTCCGCACCGCGGCCCTGGGCTGGAACCCGGCCGCCGCGCACACCTGGTCCAGCAGGTCGGCGAGACCGTTGCCGGGCGCGTAGTGGACCCACTCCCGCTCGGCGAGGTCCGCGAGCCGGACCGTGGTCGCCGTGGCCACCGGATCGTCCGGCGGCACCACCACGACGAACTCCTCCTCGCCGAGCGGGTGCACCGGACCGTCCCAATCGGACGGTTCCGGCCCGACGGCGAGATCGGCCTGCCCCTGGGCCATCGCGGCGGCCAGCTCGTCGGCGTGCCGGTGCTCGAACAACCGCACGTGCACGTCCGGGTGGGCGCGCCGCCACGCCTTGAGCACCGGCGGCAGCACGCCGAGGCTCACCGAGTACAGGGTCGCCACCATGATCTCGCCGCACTGCAGGCCGGCCGCCTGCCGGGCGGCGGACACCGACTTCCGCGCCGCCGCCAGCGCCGCCCTCGCGTGCGGCAGCATGGCCCGGCCCATCGGCGTCAGCCGCACCGACCGCGGCAGCCGCTCCAGCAGCGGCCCGCCGGTCGCCCGCTCCAGCGCCCGCACCTGGTGCGACAGCGCGGGTTGCGTGACGTGCAGCAGCTCGGCCGCGCGCGTGAACGAGCCCGCGTCGACGATCGTCACCAGGTACTCCAGCTGCCGCAGGGTCATGAGCACAGCTTATGCCGGAACCGGAACCGCTCGGGTCCGTTCATGCCGCTGCACCTGCCACAGCCACCAGGCGGCGCCCACCGCGACGGCCGAAGCGCCGGTCAGCCACCAAAACGCGACCTGGAAGGCGTGCTCGGCCCCGGTGGGCAGCAGCCGGGACAGCACGACCGCCGACATCGCGCCGCCGACCGCGCCGCCCACCCGCATCAGGATGTTCAGCACCGTGGTCGCGTCCGGGAGCTGCTCGCGCCGCACCGACGCGAACGCCGCCGTACCCGCCGGGGACGCCGACAACGCCAGCGCCATGCCGCGCAGGAACAGCAACGCCTGAAGCAGCACCGGGTCCGCGTCCGCGCCGAGGAGCGCGAACGGCGCGGTGGTGAGCACGGTGCACACACTGCCGACGAGCGCGACGATCCCGCCGCCGTGCCGGTCGGTCAGCCACCCGGCGAGCGGCATCACCACCATCGTGCCCAGGCCGAGCGACAGCAGGGACAGGCCGGTGGTCACCACGTCCGCGCCGCGCAGGATCTGGAAGTACAGCGGGAGCAGCAGCATCGCGCCGAACATGGCGGCGCCGAAGAACAGGCTGGACACCGTCCCGGCCGCGTACACCTGGTTGCGGAACAGCCGCAGATCGAGCAGCGGCCGTTCGCGCCGCCACGACCGCAGCGCGAACGCCACCAGCCCGGCCGCGCCGAGCGCCAGCGACACCAGCACCGACGGGCCGATCCCGCCGCCGCCCTCGCCGACCGAGGTGAGCGCGTAGACGAACAGCGGCAACCCGAGCCCCACCAGCGCGAACCCGGTCCAGTCCAGCCGCCCGGCGCCACCCGGCTCACCGCGCGGCACGTACTTCCACCCGAGCGCGATGCCGATCGCGCCGATCGGCAGGTTGATCAGGAACAGCCACTGCCAGGACAGCGAGTCCAGCAGCACCCCGCCGACGGTCGGGCCGATCGCGGGCGCGCTGCTCACCGCGATGCCGAGGATGCTCATCACCCGCCCCAGCCGCTCCGGGCCGACCGCCTGGCCGAGGATCGTCTGCCCGGCCGGGGTCAGCAGCCCGGCGGCCAGCCCCTGCACGACGCGCAGCACGACCAGCCACCCGATGTCGCCGGCCAGCGCGCACAGCCCGGACGCGACGGTGAACGCGGCGAAGGCGCCCAGCCACAGCCGCCCGACGCCGATCCGGCGGCCGAGCCACCCGCACAGCGGCAGCGACACCGCCAGCGCGATCAGGTAGGCGGTCGACACCCACTGCACCTCGTCGAGCGAGGCGCCCAGGTCCGTGCCGATCCGGTCGAGTCCGACGTTGACGAGCGACGAGTCGAGCATGCCGACGAAGGCGCCGAACACGATCACCAGCGAGATCCGCCACACGGGCCAGGGAATCCGTTGCATGATCCCGAAGCTAAAACCTCAAGTAATGTCGAGGTCAATGCCCGCTGAGCAGCACCGTAGGATGGGTGCGGCGAAATCCGGCGACACGGGACGGGACGATGAAGCACATCTATGCGGGCAAGGTCCGTGAGCTCTACTCCGACGGGGACGACATCCTGCTCGTCGCCTCCGACCGGATCTCGCTCTACGACGTGGTGATGCCCACCCCGATCCCGGACAAGGGCAAGCTGCTCACCCAGCTGTCGCTGTGGTGGTTCGAGCACCTGGCGGAGATCGTGCCGAACCACGTCGTGTCCACCGACGTGCCCGAGGAGTTCGCCGGCCGCGCGATCCGCGTCAAGCCGCTGAAGATGGTGCAGGTCGAGTGCATCGCACGCGGCTACCTGACCGGGCTGGGCCTGAAGGAGTACCAGAAGCAGGGCACCGTCTCCGGCGTCGCGCTGCCGCCGGGTTTGGTCGAGGGCAGCAAGCTGCCCGAGCCGATCTTCACGCCGACCACCAAGGCCACCGAGGGCCACGACGAGTTCATCACCTTCGACGACGTGGTCGCGCAGGAAGGCCGCGAGACCGCGGAGCGCCTGCGCGAGCTGACACTGGCGATCTACCGCGCGGGCGCCGAGCGGGCCGCGGAGAACGGGATCATCGTCGCGGACACGAAGGTCGAGTTCGGCTGGGACGCCGACGGTGTGCTGACCCTCGGCGACGAGGTCCTGACCTCCGACTCGTCGCGGTTCTGGCCGGCCGACCGCTGGCAGCCGGGCCGCCCGCAGTTCTCGTTCGACAAGCAGTACGTGCGTGACTGGGTCAGCGGCACCGGCTGGGACAAGACCCCGCCCGCGCCGGAGATCCCGGCCGACGTCGTGGCCACCACCCGCGCCCGCTACATCGAGGTCTACGAGCGGATCACCGGGAAGACCTGGGCATAAACAACGCTCATGGGTCCCGGTACCAACGGGACTTGGACTTATCGCCGCAGGCGGCCGAACCTGGGTGCATGAGCACGGAACGCAAGGTCGCCCTGGTCGCCGGGGCGAACGGGGTCATCGGCCGCAACCTCGTCGACCACCTGGTCTCCCTCGGGAACTGGGAGGTGATCGGGCTGTCCCGGCGCGGCGGTCCGTCGAGCGGGCCCGTCCGCCACATCGCCGTCGACCTGCTGGACCCGGCCGACGCGCGGGACAAGCTGGGCGGGCTGCGAGACGTCACGCACGTCTTCTACGCGGCCTACCAGGACAAGCCGACGTGGGCCGAACTGGTCGCGCCGAACGTCGGGATGCTGGTCAACCTCGTCGACGCGGTGGAGCCGGCCGCGCGCGGGCTGCGGCACATCAGCCTGATGCAGGGCTACAAGGTCTACGGTGCGCACCTCGGCCCGTTCAAGACGCCTGCCCGCGAGGACGACCCGGGGCACCTGCCGCCCGAGTTCAACGTGGACCAGCAGAACTTCCTGGAGCAGCGCCAACTCGGCAAGGCGTGGACGTGGTCGGCGCTGCGGCCGTCGGTGGTCTGCGGGTTCGCCCTGGGCAACCCGATGAACCTGGCCACCGTGATCGCGGTCTACGCGTCGATCTCGAAGGAACTCGGGGTGCCGCTGCGGTTCCCCGGCAAGCCGGGCGCGTACACGTCCCTGCTGGAGATGACCGACGCCGGGCTGCTCGCGAAGGCGACGGTGTGGGCGGCGACCGACGAGCGCTGCGGCAACCAGGCGTTCAACATCAACAACGGCGACCTGTTCCGGTGGAGCGAGCTGTGGCCCGAGCTGGCGCGCTGGTTCGACCTGGAGGTCGCGCCGCCGTTGCCGATGTCGCTGGAGACCGCGATGGCGGACAAGGAGCCGTTGTGGGAGTCGATGCGCGAGCGGTACGGGCTGGAGCCGTCGTTCGCCGAGGTGTCGTCGTGGCGCTTCGGCGACTTCGTCTTCGGCTGGGACTACGACGTGATCGCCGACGGCTCGAAGGCCCGCCGGTTCGGTTTCCACGAGTTCGTGGACACCAGGGAGATGTTCCAGTCGATCTTCGAGGAGCTGCGCAAGCGCAAAGTGATCCCCTGATGGTTAACCTGAAAGCATGAGCACTCCCGTCGAGTTCTACTGGCGTCCCGGCTGCGGCTTCTGCATGGCGCTGCGGGCCGGGCTGGAGCGGGCCGGCCTGCCGTTCACCGAGGTGAACATCTGGGAGGAGCCGGGCGCGGCGGAACGGGTGCGCGAGGTCGCGAACGGCAACGAGACGGTGCCGACGGTTTTCGTCGGCCCGGCGGCCATGGTCAACCCGAGCGTGGACGAGGTGCTTTCCGCCGTGCGCGAGCACGCTCCCGAGCTGCTCTGACGTACCTACCGATAGGTACAGTGACGGGGTGGACACCTCGGAGCGGCTGATCCGCAGCACGCAGGAGCTGCTGCGGGACCGCGGTTACGTGGGCACCAGCCCGAAGGCCATCCAGCAGCACGCGCAGGCCGGCCAGGGCAGCATGTACCACCACTTCAGCGGGAAGCCGGACCTGGCGCTGGCCGCGATCCGCCGCAGCGCGGAGGAGATGCGGGCCGAGGCCGAGACGGCGCTCGCCAGTGGCGGCACCGCCCTCGAGCGCATCGACGCGTACCTCCTGCGGGAACGGGAGGTCCTCCGCGGCTGCCCGATCGGGCGGCTCGCGCAGGACCCGGACGTCGTGGCCAGCGAGGCCCTCCGGCAGCCGGTGCAGGAGACCCTCGGCTGGCTGCAGGAACGGCTCGACGGGGTGCTCGCCGACGGTGTGGCGCGCGGGGAGCTGCCCGCGGACCTGGACACCGGCGCCATCGCGGCCACCATCGCCGCGGTGGTGCAGGGCGGGTACGTGCTCGCCCGCGCGGCGGGCTCCGTCGATCACTTCGATCGTGCCATTGACGGCGCACGCAAGTTGCTTGGAGCGATTTCCCAACACCGTCAGTAATTTGGACGTTGTTTCACAGCCCCGGCTGAGTCACCTTCACCCGGTTGCGGTACAAATGCGCGCAACTGTCGGTATGCCTTCGCGTCCGAAAGGTGGGTCCGGTGAACGACGAAGTGTCGGTGGCCGAACTGCTTGAGCGCGAGGGCTGGACGGAACAGCCCCGCGCGCCGAGATCCCGGTTCCAGGTGATGGCGGTCATGCTCGCCGTCGTGCTGGGCTGCGGGCTCGCCGCGATCCTGGTCAAGGTCGGCGCGGACACCTCGCCCAACAACGACGCCGCGTTGTTCAGCCTCCCGGCCGGGCCGACCGGCGGCCTCGCCGGTGGCGGCGTCCCCGGGAACCAGAGCACCACCGAGCGCACCAACAGCTCGTCGCGGATCACGGTCACCAACGCCTCCCCCGGCGCCGGGAACGGCGGCGACATCGTGCCGTGGGCCACGAGGTCGCGCACCAGCACGTCCACCGAGACGGTCACCGTCACCGACTCCAACCTGCCGCCCGCGTCGAGCACCGACCCCGGCGCCCCTGGCGATCCGACCGACCCCGGCCAGACGAGCGCCCCCACCGGCGGCACCAGCACCGGCGCGACCACGACCACCCCGTCCCGCACGCCGCCGAGTTGCATCCTGATCATCCTCTGCCGCCCGTAAGCTCGGCCGGGTGGAGATCTTTCACCTGCGTTACTTCGTCGTGGTGGCCGAGGAGCTGAACTTCTCGCAGGCCGCGCGGAAACTCCACATGGCGGCGTCGCCGCTGAGTCAGCGCATCAAGGACCTCGAACACGAGCTGGGGCACCGGTTGTTCCGGCGCAGCACCCACAGCGTAGAGCTGACCGACGCCGGCGCCGCGCTCCTCCCGCTGGCCCGGGAGGCACTCGAACACTTCAACGCGATCCCCTGGCGGCTGCGCGAGGCCCTCGGCCCGCGGCACCGGATGGCGCTCATCGGCGTGCCGGCCGGGCTGCACCCGGACCTGCGCGCCCGCGTGCAGGAGCTGGAGGAACGCTGCCGCGACCGGTTCGACCTCAAGCGCTGGCCGGGCCGCACCGGCGACCTGATCGAGGCGGTGCACGACGGGCGGCTGAGCCTCGCGCTGGTCCGGCTGCCGGTGAGCGATCCCGCGCTGGAGGTCGTGCGGGTGCTGTCGGAGCCGCTGGGCGCGGTCGTGCCCGCGGACCGGTTCGACGGCCGCGGCGCGCTGAGCCTCACCGACCTGGTGGACCTGCCGTACGTCCCGGTGCCGCCGGAGGCGCAGCCGGTTTATTTCGAACAACTGGACCAGGAACTGCGCGCGGCAGGCGTCAAGAAACGTCTCAAGCCGCCGCGAACGGACTATTCCGGGGTTGCCGAAATCGTCGCGAGCGGTCTCGGGTTCACCGTCTCGATGCTGGACCCGCGCAGTCCGATGCGCAACTACAGCGTGGAGAACGTGGCCGTGCTCCCGATCACCGAGTTCCGCCCCGAGCTGCAGACCGGGCTCATCTGGCGACGTGACCGGGCCTGTCCGGGAGCGGAACTGGCCGGACTCGTCGCGGACGCCAGAGAAGTTTTCCGGCAAACGGTATGACCACTGCGGTCATACCATTGTTCGCCCATTGATCATTCCCTTTCCCCGTTTTCGGACCTACCGTCGAATTGTCAGGTGAGGACGAGAACGAGGAGCAGTGATGAGTGGTCCACTCGACGGGATCCGGGTCATCGACCTCTCCACGGTGGTGATGGGCCCGTACGCCGCGCAGATCCTGGGCGACCTCGGCGCGGACGTGATCCGGATCGAGGCGCCGGGCGACTCGGCCCGCAACGGGCACTACCGCAACACCCCGGGGATGACCGCGCTGGCCCTGGCGGTGAACCGCAACAAGCGCAGCGTGGCCCTGAACCTCAAGGACGACGAGCAGCGCGCGCGGGCGCTCGACCTGATCGACACCGCCGACGCGCTGATCACCAACATGCGCCCTGGCGCGCTCGGCAGGCTCGGCCTGACCTACGACGAGCTGTCCCGGCGCAACCCGAAGCTGGTCTACGCGCACGCGCAGGGTTTCCGCGGCGACTCCGACCGCGCGGGCCACGCCGCCTACGACGAGACCGTCCAGGCCGCGTCCGGGCTGGTCGACATCGCGAACCGCGCGCTGGGCAAGCCGGTGTACCTGCCGACGATCCTCGGCGACAAGGTGTCCGCGCTGACCATCGCCTACTCGGTGCTCGCCGCGCTGCTGCACCAGCAGAAGACCGGGCGGGGCCAGCACGTCGAGGTCCCCATGACGGACACGCTGATCGCGTTCAACCTGGTCGAGCACCTCGCCGGGCACACGTTCGAGCCGCCGTCGGCGCCGACCGGGTTCCCGCTGTCCATGGGGCAGGGCCACCGCGCGGTGCGCACCAAGGACGGACTGGCGTGCGTGATCCCGTACAACCCGCAGAACTTCCGGGACTTCTTCGCCGCGGCGGGACGGCCCGAGCTGGCCGAGGACCCGCGCGTGAACGGCGACTACGTGGACTCCGCGGACAAGGACGCGCTGGCCGACCTGATCGAGGAGTGCGCCCCGGCGCTGACGACCGCGGAGTGGGCCGAGGTGTGCGCGAAGCACAGCATCCCGATGGCGCCGGTGCTGGAACTCGACCGCGCCGACGAGGACCCCTACGTCCGCGACGGCGGCCTGATCCGGCTGGTCGAGCACCCGACCGAAGGCCCGGTCCGCACGGCCGGCATCCCGGTGCGGTTCTCGGAAACCCCGGCAGAGATCCGCCGCCTGCCCTCGGCACCCGGCGCCGACACCGAAGAGGTGCTGCGCGAGGTGAGCGGACGATGAAGGCCGCCGACGTCGCGCGGCGCCACACGACCCCGCTGACGAACCCGGCCTACGCGCCGGTCGTGCCGCGGTTCACCGACCGCGAGTACCTCAACGTCGTCTACCGCACCGATTTCGACGCCCTGCGGGCCGTCGTCCCGGAGCCGCTGGAGATCGACGAGCCGCTGGTGCGCTTCGAGGTCATGCGCATGGGCGACGTGAGCGGCTACGGCCCCTACACCGAGGCCGGGCAGGCGATCCCGGTGCGGCTCGGCGACGAGCGCGGCGAGTACCTGCACGCGATGCACCTGGACAACTTCCCGGCCACCGCGTCCGGCCGCGAGGTCAGCGCCTACCCGAAAACTGTTGGCGCGCCACGGTTGTACGTCGACCACGGCGCCCTCGTCGGGACGCTCGACTACGGCACGCTCCGGGTCGCGACCGCGACCATGGGCTACAAGCACCACCCGCTCGACCTCGCCGAAGCACGCGAGCAGATCGCCGTCCCGACGTTCATGCTCAAGATCGTCCCCGGTTACGACGGCCGTCCGCGCGTCGCGGAACTGGTCCGCACCCGGATCACCGACGTGACGGTCAAGGAGGCCTGGACCGGTCCCGCGCGGCTGCAGCTGTTCGAGCACGTTCTCGCCCCGCTGGCCGACCTGCCCGTGCGGGAGGTCGTCTCGGCGAGCCACGTGCTCACCGATCTCACTCTGGCGCCGGCCACCCCGGTGCACGACTACCTGGAGGCGTCATGAAGATCGCGGTGATCGGCGCGGGCACGATCGGGCTGTCCTGGGCCGCCCTGTTCGCCGCGCACGGGCACGAGGTGCGGGTCAGCGATCCGCGGCCGGACCTCGCGGACGCGCTGGGCGACCTCGACGTGCACATCGCGGGCTCGGTCGGCGAGGCCGTGCGCGACGTGGACGTGGTGCAGGAGAACGGGCCCGAGCGCCTGGACTTCAAACGCGAGCTGTTCGCCCGGCTGGTCGCCGAGGCGCCCGCGCACGCGCTGCTGCTCAGCTCCTCCTCGGCGATCCCGTCCAGCGAGTTCACCGCGGACATCGACGGCTCGCGTGTCCTCATCGGACACCCGTTCAACCCGCCGCACATCATGCCCCTGGTCGAGGTCGTTCCCAACCCGCGCACGAAAGAAGAAGCCGTGCAAGAAGCCGTGGAGTTCTACCGCTCGCTCGGCCGCGTGCCGGTCGTCGAGCGCAAGGAGGTGCCCGGCTTCGTCGGCAACCGCCTGCAGAACGCCCTGCAGCGCGAGGCGATCCACCTGGTGCAGGAGGGCGTGGTCGATCCGGCCGGGCTGGACGAGGTCGTGGTCAACTCGCTCGGCCTGCGCTGGGCGGCGGTCGGGCCGTTCCTCGGCGCGCACCTCGGCGGTGGTCCCGGCGGGTACCGGCACCTCGCGACGCACATCGGCGCATCGATGGACCGGATCACGCCCGGGCAGCCGGACCCGGCAGCCACCGAGCGAGTCATCGAAGCCGTGGAGAAGGCCTACGGCGACAAGGCATACACCGATCTCGCGGCGGAGCGCGACCGCAAGCAGCTCGCGATCCTCGCCGCCCGAGGACAAGGAGACACCGAATGAGCGCCGACTTCTACGGCTACGAGGACCTGCTGTCCGAAGAGGAGCGCAAGACGCTGCTGAAGGCCCGCGACTTCATGCGGACCGAGGTCAAGCCGCTGGTCAACTCCTACTGGGCGCGCGGCGAGTTCCCGCGCGAGCTGATCGGCAAGTTCCGCGAGCTGGGCCTGGCCGGCGTGGCCTACGAGGGCTACGGCGACCCGCTGCCCCGCGGCAGCCACCTGCTGACCGGGATGCTCGCCGCGGAGTACTCGCGCGTCGACCCGTCCGTGGCGACCTTCTTCGGTGTCCACAACGGACTCGCGATGTACAGCGTGTACGCGGGCGGGGACCAGGAGCAGCGCGACCGCTGGCTGCCCGCCATGGCCGCGATGGACAAGATCGGCGCGTTCGCGATGACCGAGCCGCTCGGCGGGTCCGACGTGGCGGGCGGCATGCGCACCACCGCGAAGCGGGAAGGCGACACCTGGGTGCTCAACGGCGCCAAGCAGTGGATCGGCAACGCCACCTTCGCCGACCTGGTCGTCGTGTGGGCGCGGGACGTCGACGACAACCGCGTCAAGGGGTTCGTCGTGGAGACTCCGGCCGACGGCTTCGTCCCGGTCAAGATCGAGAACAAGGTGGCGTTCCGCATCGTCGAGAACGCCGAGATCACGCTGAGCGACGTGCGGGTGCCGGAGGCGAACCGGCTGCGGAACATCCGCTCGTTCCGGGACGTCGCCGAGATCCTGCGCGCCACCCGCGGCGGCGTCGCCTGGCAGGCGCTGGGCGTCATGATCGGCGCGTACGAGGCCGCGCTCGCGTACGCGAAGGAGCGCAAGCAGTTCGGCAAGCCGATCGCCGGCTTCCAGCTCGTCCAGGACCTGCTGGTCAAGAGCCTGGGCAACATCACCGCGTCGTGGGGCATGCTGGTCCAGCTGGCCCGCCTGCAGGACGCCGGGATCTTCCGCGACGAGCAGTCGTCGCTGGCGAAGGCGTTCGTCACCGCGCGCATGCGCGAGGTGGTGGCCTGGTGCCGTGAGCTGCTCGGCGGCAACGGGATCGTCCTGGACTACGACGTGGCCCGGTTCTTCGCCGACGCGGAGGCCATCTACTCCTTCGAGGGCACCCGCGAGATGAACACGTTGATCGTCGGCAAGGCCGTCACCGGCCAGAGCGCGTTCGTGTAGTAGATCTCGCATCACAGATCAATAACTCTCAGCAACGAAATCCCCCTTTCAGGCGAAGAGAAGTCGTACGCCTGGAAGGGGGATACATGCACTCTCGGTGGTTAGCCAAACGCTTACTCGCGTTCATCGGGACGGGACTGATCACGTTGGGCCTGGTCACGGCGATCTCGGCCCCGCAGGCCGCCGCCGCGCCACCGCCCGGCTTCGTGCTGCTCGACCAGCCGACCGGTCAGAACGCCTTCGACCTCACCGACTTCGCCTACCTGCCGGACGGGAGCTACCTGAGCACCGGCAAGAGCGGCAAGCTCAACTGGACCTCCACGGACGGCAAGACCACGCGGACCCTGCGCACCCTGACCGTGCGCAACCAGGGTGACCTGGGTCTCGTCAGCGTGGCCGTGGCGCCCGACTACGCCACGTCGAAGGCCATCTACCTGATCCGCTCGGTTCCCAACGGCACGACGTTCACGCTGCGTCTGGCGAAGTGGACGGTCACCGGCTCCCCCGAGCCCACCGGCATCACCGGCGAGCAGACGCTGATCGACATGCCCGGCGGGTCCGATGTGCACGGTATGACCGGTCTCATCGCGGCCGACGACGGCACGCTGTGGGTGTCGATCGGTGACAACTCCGACTACACGCGCGTCGACGAGAACGCGCTGAAGACCCTGGACGTCAACGCCCTCAACGGCAAGGTCCTGCACATCAACGCCAACGGCAGCGGGGTGTCCACCAACCCGTACTACGACGCGGCCAACCCCACGGCGACCCGCAGCAAGGTGTTCGCGAGCGGCTTCCGCAGCCCCTTCCGGTTCACGCTCGACCCCAGCAGCGGCCTGCCCGTCGTCGGCGACGTCGGCTGGAACGAGTGGGAGGAGCTCGACCTCGTGCAGCCGGGCCGCAACTACGCCTGGCCGTGCTGGGAGGGCAACCACCGCACCCCCGGCTACGCGGACCTGCCCGGCTGCGCGTCGGTGACCAACAGCGCGCCGCTGTGGGAGTACCACCACGGTGACGCCTCCAACCAGGGCAACAGCGTCACGGCCGGCCTCGTCTACACCGGATCCAGCTACCCGGCCGAGTACCAGGGCGCGTTCTTCTTCGGCGACTACGTCGGCAAGAAGCTGTGGACCGCGCGCTGGAACACCGCGGGCACCCTGACCCAGGCGCCGCAGGACCCGCCGCTGGCCACCGACATCGGCGGTCCGGTCAAGTTCGCCGCTGCCCCCAACGGCGACGTCGTCTACGCCGACATCTACACCGGCAACCTGCGCCGCCTCAGCTACGTCACCGGCAACACGACCCCGGTGGCGAAGGCGACGACCACCAGCGACCCGGCGACCCGCACCGTCACGTTCGACGCGTCCGAGTCGACGGACTACGACGGTGACGCGCTCACCTACACGTGGGACTTCGGCGACGGCACGACCGGCACCGGCGTCACCACGACGCACACCTACAGCTCCGACGGCCCGTTCACCGCGACGCTGACCGTGCGCGACCCGCTCAACAAGGCCGGGACCACGTCGTTCACCGTCGCACCGGCCAACCACACGCCGGTGATCACGCTGACCGAGCCGTCCGCGCGGGACTTCGCGATCGGCGAGGCGGTGTCGCTGGCCGCGACCGCGACCGACACCGAGGACGGCGCACTGCAGGTCACCTGGACCTCCACCGTGCTGCACTGCCCGGAGGAGGAGACCTGCCACTCGCACCCCGGCGTGGGCGCCAGCGGCTCGACCTTCAGCGTCCCGTTCACCGACCACCCGGACTCCCGGATGGTCCTGACGGCGACGACCACCGACAGCGCGGGCGTGTCCACCAGCACCAGCTACACGGCCTGGCCGCGCCAGCACCGGCTGACGCTGAAGTCGAACGTGCCCGCGTCGCTGCAGATCCCGTCCGAGGGCGGCGTGAACAGCGCGCTGGTGACCGAGGGCGTCACGCTCGACGTGGTGGCCGCGGAGACCGCGTCCGACGGCGCGTCCAAGTTCTCCGCATGGGAGAACGGATCCACCAGCCGGACGCGGACGCTGACGGTCACCTCGGACCTGACGCTGACCGCGACCTACGCGACGGCGATCGACCAGCGCTACAACAGCGACGCCGCCGTGCGCTCGCTGCTCGGCGCTCCGACCGCGCCCGAGGCGCAGGACGGCAACGTCAACTACCGCGTGTACGCCAACGGCCGGATGTACTGGTCGGCGCAGACCGGCGTGCACGAGGTGCACGGCGCGATCCTGGGCAAGTACCTGGAACTGGGCGGTCACACCCGCTTCGGCGCGCCGACGACCGACGAGCTGACCACGCCGGACGGGGTGGGCAAGTACAACCACTACATCGGCACGCCCGGCACGCTGACGGCGTCGATCTACTTCTCGCCGAACACCGGCACGCACGCCATCTGGGGTGTGATCCGGGAGAAGTGGGCGGAGAAGGGCTGGGAAGCCGGCCCGCTCGGCTACCCGACGACCGACGAGCTGGTGACGCCGGACGGCATCGGCCGGTACAACCACTTCAGCAAGGACGGCTCGATCTACTGGACGCCTGCCAACGGCGCCCACTCGATCTGGGGCCTGATCCGGCAGGTGTGGCAGCAGACCGGCTGGGAAGCCGGCCCGATGGGCTACCCGGCCACGGACGAGCTGATCACGCCGGACGGCATCGGCCGGTACAACCACTTCGACAAGGCGGCATCGATCTACTTCTCGCCGTCGACGGGCGCGCACGAGATCTACGGCGCGATCCGGGCGCGGTGGGCGGCTCTGGGCTGGGAGACGTCGTACCTCGGCTACCCGACCACGGGTGAGTTCGCCGCGGACGGCGGCAGGCGGAACAACTTCCAGCGGGGCTACATCCAGTGGTACCCGAACGGGACCGTGATCGACCGCCGGTACTGAGTTCTGATGCGAAAAACCGCCCTCCCCGCCGCGTGCGGGGAGGGCGGTTTTTCGTTGCTCAGTAGTAGAAGTGCAGGGTGTCGAGCAGGCGGTGGTCCGGTTTCGGGTCGCCGAGCTCGATCGCGACCTCGGTGATCAGCGCCTGGGTGAGCGCCGTCAGCGCGGTCAGCGAGCGGCTGTGCGAGACGCCGCAGGTCTCCGCGAACAACGCCACCTCGGCGGACTCCACCAGCGGCGACGCGGCGTTGTCCGTCAACGCCACCACCGGCAGCCCGGTCTCCCTGGCGTACCCGGCGACCCGGACCGTGTCGGCCGCGTATCGGCGCACCGAGAACACCAGCAGGACCTCGTCCTCGCACAGTTCCTTGAGCTCGTCCGGCAGCGAGCCGCCGCCGAGCCGGTGCACGGCGGGCAGGATCTCACCCAGCCGCTGCGCCGCCAGGTCCGCCACCGGCCGGCACTCGCGCAGCCCCATCACGTGCACGCGCGGCGCCCGCGCGAGCAGTTCCACCGCCCGCAGCCACGACGGCCGCTCCAGGTGGCTGAAAGTGCGCGAGAGGTTGGTCTGCTCCTGTTCCAGCACCGCGGAGAGCAGGCCGCCCGGCTCCGGCTCGGCGGCGTGCTCGGTGCGCCGGGCCACCTGGGCCTGCTCGGCCACCCAGGTGCGGCACAGCTCCATGATGTCGGGGTACCCGGTGAGCCCGAGGGAGTTCGCGAACCGCGTCACCGTCGACTCGCGGATCTCCAGCAACCGCGCGGCTTCCGAGATGCCGCGGTAGGCCGTGCCCTCCGGGTCGGCGAGCAGCAGGTGGGCGAGGCGCAGCTGCCCCGAGGCCAGTTTCGGCAACCGGCTCCGGAGCAGTTCCGCCAGCTCCTGGTAGCTCCCGGGGGCCTTCACACGCGCAACTCCACGACCGTGACGCCGGCGCCGCCGACCGGGTCGTCCATCGCCATCAACGCTGCCGGTGCTTCGTCCAGCGTGATCCGGCGGCCGATCAGCGCGTTCAGGTCCATTGTGGATCGTTCGACCATCGCCAGCATCTCCGGGTACTCGTGGGCCTGGATGCCGTGGCTGCCGAGGATTTCCAGTTCGTCGGCGATCACGCGGTGCATCGGGATCGGCGGGATGCCCTGCCCCGGCGGCATCAGCCCGACCTGGACGTGCCGTCCGCGGGGCCGCAGGCTCGCCACCGAGGCCGCGCAGGTCTGCGGCAGGCCGACGCAGTCCAGGGAGACGTGCGCGCCGCCGCCGGTGATGTCGCGGATGGCGGCGGCGGTGTCCTGGCCGGCGTCGACAGTGGCTTCCGCGCCCAGTTTCGCGGCCAGCGCAAGGGCTTCGGGAGAGAGGTCGACGGCAACGACCCGCGCGCCGGCGGCGACGGCGAGCATGACCGCCGAGATGCCCGCGCCACCGCAGCCGTGCACGGCGACCCACTGGCCCGCGGTCGTCCGCCCCTGCCGCAGCACGGCGCGGAAAGCGGTGCCGAAGCGGCAGCCGAGCGCCGCGGCCGTGCTGGACGCGAGGTCATCAGGCAGCCGGACGAGGTTGACGTCGGCGTGGCCGAGGGCGACCAGCTCGGCGAACGATCCCCAGTGCGTGAACCCGGGCTGGGTCTGGTTCACGCAGATCTGCTGGTTGCCGGTGACGCACTGCTCGCACGTGCCGCAGGCGCACACGAACGGGACGGTGACGCGGTCACCGGGTGACCAGTGGCGCACCCGGTCGCCGGTCGCGACGATCCGGCCGGCGAGCTCGTGGCCGGGCACGTGCGGGAGGGTGATGTCGCTGTCGTGGCCGCGCCAGCCGTGCCAGTCGCTGCGGCACACGCCGGTCGCCTCGACCGCGACGACCACGCCGTCCGGGGCCGGCGCCGGGTCGGGCACGTCGCGGACCTGCGGTGGGGCTCCGAACTCGGTGAAGACGACTGCGCGCACCCCGACACCCTACGTGGCGTCAGCGGCCCTTGAGCAGCTCCACGATCGGGGCGAAGCGGTCGGCGTAGCCGGAGTTGATGGTGATGTAGGAGATGCCCAGCTCGTCGCGGCGGCGCAGGAGGGTGTCGGCGGCCTGCTGCGCGGTGCCGGGCAGGACGCTGACGGAGCCGTGCGCGACCAGGTCGGCGATCGTGGTGCCGATGTAGCGCTCCAGCCACGGCGCGGGTTCGTCGCCGACGGCGAGCAGGTTCATGGCCAGTTCGACGTCCCGGCCGTGCGCGGCGTCGTGGACGGCGCGGACCAGTTCCCGTGCTTCGGCTTCGGTGGCGCGGGGCTGCCAGGCCATGGTGACGACGTCGGCTTCCCGGCCGGCGAGTGCCAGCATCTTCGGGCCGCCCGCGGCGAGGAGGAGCTTGGGGCGGTTCGCCTGCTCGTTGAGGTGCCGCACGGTTTCGGCGATGTGCGCGACCCGCTCTTTCGGTGTCCCGAACTCGCGGCCGAGCCGGCCGAGCGTGGCCTCGGCGCCCGGGCGGCCGGTGCCGAGGCCGAGTTCGAAGCGGCCGCCGGTGAGCCGGTGCAGGCTTTCCGCCTGCCAGGCCAGCAGCCGCCGGTCGCGGAACCCGTCGACGGCGACGAAAGTGCCGACGTGCAGTTCGGTGGTGACGGCCGCGGCGGCGGACAGGGTGGTGAAGGGGTCCAGACCGCCGAGCGGGTCGGGTGAGAGGAGCGTGTGGAAGCCCTGGATCTCGGTGCGGCGGGCGAGGGCGGTCCAGTCGGCGAGGTGGGTGATCTGCCCGGCGACGAGGCCGAAGCGGAAGGGTTTGTCAGTCATGCGGCCGATGGTGGACCCGTGGGCCTCGTCACCGCGTCCGTTCGTCGTCGGCTCTGCGGCCTACGTCGGGAGGCGCACGGTCAGAAGACGGCGACGCTCAGCGCCTGCGCGATTTCCTTGCCCAGCGCGTGGGTCGCCGCTTCGGCGCCCGAGCCGACCTTGACCACGAGTGAGCCGCCGAACGGTTGGCGTTCCACCACTTCGATCCGCTCGCCGAGGGCGATGGCGTGGTCGGCGAGGTAGCGCAGCATGTCCGGGTCGGTGTCCCACACGCGCACGATCTGGCCGACCGCGCCCGGCTCCATCTCGTCGAGCAGGCGGGTCGGCACCTCCTCGACGCTGCCGTCGGCGGCCGGGATGGGGTCGCCGTGCGGGTCGCGGACCGGGTTGCCGAGCTTGGCCGCGATGCGCTCGATGAGCCGGTCGGAGACCGCGTGTTCGAGCGCGTCGGCCTCGCCGTGCACCTCGTCCCACGTGTAGCCGAGTTCCTGCACCAGGTAGGTCTCGATGAGCCGGTGGCGCCGCAGGACACCCCGCGCGAGGCGGCGGCCTTCGGGGGTCAGCTCGATGCCGCGGTAGGGGACGTGCTCGACGAGGCCCTGCTGGGCGAGTTTGGTGACCATGCCGGACGCCGACGAGGGACTCACCTCGAGGCGGCCGGCCAGGGTCGTGTTGGTGACGGCCTCACCGCGCTCGACCAGGCCGTAGATGACCCGGATGTAGTCCTCGATCGACGAGGAGGACGAGCGGTGCGGACTGTCAGGCATGCTAATAACTCTACGTGCGGCCCCCGGTGGGAGTCAGCCTTGCCTAACTCCCCGGGGACCAGCGGTAGCGGATCCAGCCGGGCACCGGCTGGGCGCCGAGCTGGGCGTAGAAGGCCGCGGCGCGCTCGTTGCCCTCCTGCATGTCCCACTCGACGCGCCCATCGGTGCGCGCCCGCAGCGCGGCGAGCAGTTCGTTGCCCAGCCCGTGGCGGCGGTGCTCCGGGCGGACGTACAGGTCGTCCAGCCAGATGCCGGGGCGCCCCTCCCAGGTGGAGAAGTTCCAGGAGCAGAAGGCCATCCCCGCGACGGTGCCGGAGCCGGGCGGTTCCGCGATGAGGACCCACGCCTTGGGCTCCGGACCGAACAGGTGCTTGGTCATCTCGGCGCGGTCGAGGGTGAGCGTGTCGTTGCCCTCGTAGCGGGCGTGCTCCTCGATGAGCGCGCAGATCTCGTCGACGTCCCTGACCTCGGCTTCTCGTACCGGCATGTGACCCATGCTATGCGGCGATTTCGACCAACCGGAGGCCGTGGGTGATCCGGTCGCGCTAGTCTCTGCTTGAACTGCGTTCCACACGGGGGGTAGGGAACAGATGACCGAGGGCAACGGGCAGGTCTCGCTGGGGCCGACGGTGGGCGCGGGCCTGAGCGCCGTGGGAGGCGCCGGGTACCGCTTCGACCCCGACCAGATCGCCGAGCTGATCCCAAAGTGGGAGGAGCTCCGGGACGGTCTTGATGACGACCAGGCGAGGCTGAACGTCGCAGGCCTGCAAGCCTCTGCTCCGTCCGCTGATCAACCGGCGCAGGCCAACGCCCTGCGGATCAGCGCATCCATCCGGGCGGCGATCGAACACAATGCGAGTTTGCGTCGCTACGCTCAGGCGTGGATCGATACCCTGAAGAAGGCGAACGGCAGTTACCAGGAGCAGGACGACGAGACTCGCCGTGGCCTGAACCGGACCACCGGGGCGGCTGACGGCAGCGGGCTCTACGAGTAGGGGAACGAGTGAGCAAGTTCAGGACACTGACCGGCGCGACCCTGGTGAGCGCCGTACTGTTCGCGGCAGCAGCCTGCTCGGACGGCGGGGCGGAGGGGACCTTTCCGAGCGGAAATCCGGGCAGCACGCCCCCGGATCCGCCCTCTACCAGCGAAGGAACGACTGGCTCGGGGAACACGGCACCTCGCGTGACGGATCAGCTCGATCCTGCCGGACTCGTCGACAGCCCGTGCGAGAGCCTCACCGCCGAACAACTCGACCAGCTCGGGGTCACGGGCGAGGGGAAGGAGACGACCCTCAGCGCGAACGGCGTCAAGGGGTGCGACTGGAAGTTCGGCGCCAACCTCGAGTGGAAGATCCAGGTGGCGTACGTGGTACCCGACAGCAAGAACGGCCTGCAGAACGTGTACGACCAGAACGCGGCGGGCTTGTTCCAAGGCGGCTACTTCGTTCCCACCTCGGTTGCCGGCTACCCCGGCGTATTCAGCAACCAAGCTGACACCCGTCCGGATGGCCGGTGCGATCTCGCCGTCGGCATCAACAGCCAGATGTTGCTCACCTCTGCGGTGACCGGCGACGTCGGCAAGGACAATTGCAAAGCAGCGTCGAACGTCGCCGATCGAATTGTCGCGACCATCAAGGCCGGGGGGCATTGATGACGGGTGCGGTCTTGGGATCTACCGGTTCACTCACCGGCATGACCGGGCAGCAGATCTACGAGAACTTCATCAAAGCGCCAGGACCTCGCGGCCTTCAGGAGGCCAGCGTGAATCTCAGCACCGTCATGGAGAAGTACAAAACCCGCAGCGAGCAAATTCAATCGCTGTCGGAAATGATGCGCCAAGGTTGGTCCGGAGGCGCCTCGGACGCGGCATCGCATAGTGTCGAGAAATTGGGCCTGTCACATTTCGAAGCGGCCAGCGCCATGAAAACCGCAAGCGAGCTGATTGACAATCAGAGTCAGGCCTTCTTCGACACCAAGAACAAGGTCGTCCCGGTGCCGGAGGTTCCGCAGATCCCTCCGGGGCTCAAGGAGATCATCGGCGACTCGAACGGCGACCTCAGCCAGATGGCGAAGGTCGCGGCGGCGAACGCGGCCGCCAAGCAGAACGTCGAGGCCATGCAAGCCTGGTCGACCACCTCGGGCGACAACGGCGCGAAGATGCCGACCACCTACGGCACCCTCGACGCCGGCGTCCTCGGTGTCACCCAGGGCGCCCAGCCGGGCGGCAGCGTCGACATCCAGAACAAGCCGACCAGTGACGGGCCGCGCTTCGGGGGCGCTGGGGGTGCCTCCCGAGGCGGCGGTGGCGTCACCGGCGGCACCTCGTCCCTGTCGGGGCCATACCAGGCCCCGGCAGGTCAGATCCCGGCCGACGGGCGCACCGTCGCATCCGACGCGGCCTACGCGCCGCCCTCGGCGGGCTCCTATAGCCCTCAGCAGGGCGGGTACGGCGGCGGCAGCAACTACGGCACCCCCGGCGCGTACGGCATCCCCGGCTACGGGAACAGCGCGGGTTATCGCGGCGCCAACCCCGCGGGTGGGCCGGGCGCTGGAGCGGGCCGGGCCGGCGTCGGCTCCGGACGGGGCTTCGGCGCGGGTGGCGCGGGCCGTGGCGGCGGCTTCGGCGCGGGCCGTGCCAGCGGCTTCGGTCCCGGCAGCGGCGGCAACCCCCTCAGCGACGGCAAGCGCTTCGGCGCCGGGAACCCCGCCGCGGCGAGTGAGTCGTTCGGCCGTGGCGGCGCCGGTGCGGCCGGGCGGAGTGGCGCCGCCGGCAGTCCGGGCGCCATGGGCGCCGGCGCGGGCAACCGCGGCAAGGGCGACGACGACGGCGAGCACCAGCGGAAGTACATCGTGGACGAAGATGAGCACTTCCAGCTCACCGCGGAGGGCGAGAAGGCCGTCGACCCCGTCACGGGCATGACCGTCTCCCCGCCGGTACTCGGCCAGTAACGCCATGTGGTTCGCCGAACCGGAACGGTTCCAGGTCGACCTCCTCGCGGCCATGGTCGCCAAGGTCACCGGCGCCGAACTGCACCTCGCGCTCGCACCGCAGGCCGTGTGGCGCCCCGACGACGCCGATCTCGCCTTCAGACGCGCCGCTGACGCCGCCCTCGCGCGCTTCCACGTGCCCACCCGCGACGAGCCGACGTTCGCCGACCTCGCGCGCCTGCTCTCCACCCCCGCCGAGGCGCGGTTCGGGTGGCTGTCGGACACCACGCGGGGCGTCAACATCTCCACCCTGGTTGCCGCCGACCAGCGGTTCGGGGTCGTCGCCGTCCGGGACGGGCAGGAGGTCTCGGTCCGGACCTTCCAGCGCGACCGGCTCAGCAAGGTCCTCGCCGACGTCCTCCCTCAGGACGTGCGCAAGTCCCCGGAGCCGTCGCTGACCGTGCTGCGCAGCGAGGTCCGCGGCGCGCGCCAGGCCGAGCTGAACGGCACCCGGCCCAGCCGGGCGGTGATGCGCGCCGACTACCTGGCCTCGCTGGAGCCGTACTTCATCGCGGAGCTGCACGCCGAGGTCCGCGACCACACCGGACAGCCGCGGCACACGCGCTTCCCGCTCCGGGTCTACGACAACGCCGAAGGCCGGTGGACCGTCCAGGCGAAACCCCACTACGACGACCAGCTCCTCCACTTCGCCCCCGCCACGGCCACCGACGTTGCTGACCGCCTGGACGAGCTGCGCCGCGAGCTGAACTGAGCGACTGGGCCACTCACGCCCGCGCGAGAGGCACACTCGCGCAGGAGCAGGGGGTGGGGCAGGCGGCAGGGGGCCAGGGCAGACCAGGGCCAGGGGGGAGCGCGTGGCGGCGGGAGCGGCCGCGATCGCACGAGTGACACTCTCGTAACGCCACGAGAGGCACAGTCGTGCAGGAGGCAGGGGCAGGCGGCCAGGCCAGGCAGACCAGGGCCAGGGCAGGCAGACCGGGGCTAGGGCCAGGGCAGAGCGTGAGGCGGCAGGAGCGGCCGCGATCGCACGAGCGGCACTCTCGTGACGCCACGAGAGGCACAGTCGTGCAGGGGCCAGGTGGTGGTGCGGGCCGGCCGCTGAACGCCGCTCGAGGGTTCAGGCGCAAGTGCAGCCAAAGAGGGCGAAGCCCGGTGGAAACCAGGCCCGACCGAAGACGGAGGCCCAGGCAGGAGCGGGCCAAGCGCAAGCCCTGCTCGCGGCAGAGCTGAAGCGTGAAGAGGCCCGGTCGGCAGCGAAACAAGCGGGACCACCGTCGGCGGAAGCAGGACCGGGCGAAGGAGCGGGACCACCTGCGGCCGAAGCAGGACCAGGCGGCGGAAGACCCGCCGAACGGCACCACCGAGCACCACCGCCGGGCAGCGCGCACGCCCGCGGACAACGAAGCCAAGCAGCCCCGCCAGCCAAAGCAGCGGAAGACCCGGACAGCAAAGCCATCCCCCCACCAGTAGCCGAGGGACGGAGAGCAAGGCCCTCCCACCACACCCACAGCCGAGGGACGAACAGCACAGCCCTCCCACCACGCCCACAGCGGAGGGACGCATCCCGCATCACCAGTCGCCGAGGCCCGAAGAGCAAAGCCACCCACCGCACCCATAGCCGATCGATCGATCGATCGCCTAAGCTCCTCCCATGACCTCGGTGGACCTCGAGATCGACGAAGGCGTCGCGCACATCTGGCTCAACCGGCCGGACCGCCTGAACGCCGTCGCGCCCGAACTTGTCGACGACCTGCTCACCGCGCTGGACCGGACGACCGGCACCAAAGCCGTCGTGCTCGGCGGGCGGGGGCGGGCCTTCTGCGCGGGCCACGACCTGAAGGAAAACCCCCAGGGCGACTCCCGTACACGCATCGAGCGCCTTCAGGAAGTCACCCGCCGGCTGCGCACCATCCCGCAGCCGGTCATCGCCGCCGTGCATGGGTACGCCATCGGCGCCGGGGCGGAGTTCGCGCTCGGCTGTGACCTCGTGCTCGCCGCCGAGGACGCCGTCTTCGCGTTCCCCGAGGCGAGCCTCGGCCTCAGCGTCACCGGCGCCGCGTCCCGCCTCCTGCCCCTCATCGTCGGGCCCCTCAAGGCGAAAGAGCTCCTCCTCCTCGGCGAGCGCGTCGACGCCCGCACCGCCCACGAGCTCGGCCTCGTCAACGCCGTCGTGCCGGACGTGCACGAGACGGCGCGCGACTGGGCCCGCCGCATCCCCGCCCACCCGGCCACCACCCTCGCCAAGCGCGCCCTCGACGCGGGCATCGACAGCGCCCTCGAACAGGCCCTCGAACTCGAGGTCAGCCACGCCCTGATCACCGAGCACCTGCCCGGCAACGCACTCGGCAGCCGCGCATGATCCCCGACGACCTGGTCGCCCTCACGAAACGCGCCGCGCGGAACTGGCCGGACAAAACCGCGTGGCTCTTCGACGAGACGGGCACCCGCTTCACCTTCGCCGACATCGACCGCGAAACCGACCGCCTCGCCGGCAGCCTCGCCGCGCTCGGCGTCAACCCCGGCGACCGCGTCGCCGTCATGCTCCGCAACGAGCCCGCCTTCCCCCTGCTCTGGCTCGCCCTCGCCAAACGCGGCGCCGTCCTCGTCCCCGTCAACACCAACTACCGCGAACTCGACGGCGCCCACGTCATCCGCCACTCCGGCGCCCGCCTCGCCATCGCCGCGCCGGAGTTCACCGACCTGCTCACCCGCATCGGCATCACCACCCGCACCCCGGACGACCTGCCCGCCGGCACGCCGCCCGAACACCACCCGGCCGCCGAGGCGCCCACCAACATCCAGTACACCTCCGGCACCACCGGCGCCCCCAAGGGCTGCGTCCTGCCGCACCGCTACTGGACCACCCTCGCCCGCAGCCTCGTCGACGACTTCCCCCACCTCACCGACGACGACACGATCCTCACCGCCCAGCCGTTCCACTACATTGATCCACAGTGGAACGTCGCGGCCGGCCTCGCCGCGGGCGCGACGCTCGTCGTGCTCGACCGCTTCCACCCCAGCACCTTCTGGGCGAAGGTCCGCGAACACGGCGTCACCTGGTTCTACTGCCTCGGCCTGATGCCGACGCTCCTGCTGCGCCAGCCGGAGCACCCGGACGACAAGAACCACCGCGTCCGCTCGGTCATGGCCTCGGCCATCCCCCGCGACCGGCACGCCGAACTCGAAGCCAGGTGGGGCGTGCCCTGGTACGAGGCGTTCGGCATGACCGAAACGGGCGGCGACATCCGCGACCGCCCCGAGGACCACCGGCCGGGCAGCGGCAGCATCGGCCGCCCCATCCGGGAGCGCGAGGTGGTGATCGCCGACGACGACGGCAAGCCGGTGCCCCGCGGCCGGACCGGGGAGCTGCTCATCCGCGGCGTCGGCCTCATGCACGGCTACCACGACGACCCCGAGGCGACCGCCCGCGCCTTCCGCGGCGGCTGGTTCCACACCGGCGACCTGGCCACAATGGACGCCGAGGGCCGGGTCCACTACGTGGGCCGCACGAAGGACATGATCCGCCGCAGCGGCGAGAACATCTCGGCCGACGAGGTCGAGCGCGCGCTCCTGCTGCACCCCGCCGTCGCGCTGGCGGCCGTCATCGCGGTGCCCGACGACCTGCGCGGGGAAGAAGTCAAAGCCTTCATCGTGCCTGCGAAGGACACCACCCCGGACGAGCTGGCCGAACACTGCGCGTCCCAGCTGGCCTACTTCAAGGTCCCGCGCTACTGGTCGCTCACCGCGGACCTGCCGCGCACCCCGTCGGAACGCATCGCGAAGGGCAAGCTCGCCGCCCTCGACACCCCGACCTACGACCGGGTGGCGGGCACATGGCTCTGACCACCGAGCAGCGCGTCCGCCGCGCCGCGGTCAAGCTGTTCGCCGCCAAGGGGTTCCACGGCACCGGCATCCGCGACCTGGCCCAGGCCGCCAAGATCTCCAGCGCGAGCCTCTACCACTACATGGGCACCAAGGAGGACCTGCTCGTCGACATCATGCGGGAGTGCCTCGACCGGCTCCTGCTGGCCGCGCGCCGGGCCCTGGACACCGTCGACGACCCGGCCGACGCGCTGTCCGCCCTGGTCACGCTGCACGTCATGGCCCACGCCGCCCAGCCGGACGAGACCCGCGTGGTGGACAACGAGGTCAGCGCCCTGTCCCGGGCCCCGCGGCGGCGGATCGTGGCGCTGCGGGACCAGTACGAGGCCATCTGGGCGGACACCATCGACAAGGGTGTCTCGGCGGGCGTGTTCGACGCCCCCGAACCGGCCGTGACCAGGCTCGCCCTGCTGGAGATGTGCACCGGCGTCGCCCGCTGGTACTCACCACGGGGTCCACTGCCGCTGGACCGCCTCGCCGCCCGATATGCCCAGCTCGCGCTGCGCATGCTGGGAAGCCCGGCGCTCCTCGGCGGCGACGGCGCCGAACGGGCACGCGAGGTCGCCGCTGAGGTGTGGCGCATACGGCCCTAGCTGGGGTCTTGCCGACTCGGCCGGGCTGAGGGACCCTCGAAGGGTGACTGAGCGAACGATCCAACTGGAATTGGATGAGCAGGGTCTCGCACTGGGCCTCCCTGCACCGTCCCACCCTCAGGATCATGTACACGATGTGCCCTACCGCCCCGTCCAGTTCCGTGACGACGACCTGCCCACCGCGCTCGAGCGCTGTGCGCACTGGCTCAGGTCGGCACAGGAGTGGCTGGGCGAGCCGGTGGATGTGGTCTCCATCCACCTCGACTACGACGACCGCGAAGGCGCGCCGTACTACGACCTGAAGCTCCTCTGCAACGAGGAGGACCTGGCCGGGGCGCCGCGCGCACTGCGGGACGCCGCCAACGAATCCTGAGTCAGTTGTCAGATCCCTCGGGGCCGCCTCCGGAACTTTCCGGGGGCGGCCCTGAGGGTTGTTCTCAACCCAGCGCGCCGCCGACCTTGACGTGCCCCTTCAACAGGTTCCGGGCGATGGTGCGGCGCTGGATCTCGTCCGTGCCCTCGTAGATGCGCAGCAGGCGCAGCTCGCGGTACCACCGCTCGATCGGCAGCTCCCGCGTGTAACCCATGCCACCGTGGATCTGCAGCACGCGGTCGACGATCTCGTTGGCCTTGATGCCGCCGTACAGCTTCGCGATCGACTGCGCGTGGCGGGAGTCCATTCCGGAATCGACCTGCCAGGCCGCGTGCAGCACCAGCCAGCGCAGCGCTTCCAGCTCCACACCGGAGTCCGCGATCATCCACTGGATGGCCTGCCGGGTCGCGATCGGCGCCCCGAACGTCTCACGCGTGTTGGCGTGCTCGATCGCCATCGAAATCAGCCGCTCGCAGGACCCGATCGCGCGAGCCGGCAGCAGGTAGCGGCCGCGGCCGATCCACTGCATCGCCAGCGCGAAGCCCTGGCCCTCCTCGCCGAGGATCTGGCTCTCCGGGACGCGCACGTTGTCGAACACCAGCGACGCCGGGCCCCACTCGCCCATGGTGTCGATCGGCTCGGACTTCCAGCCCATGTCGCGGTCGACGAGGAAGCAGGTGACGCCGCCGCCCGCCCCCTTCTCCGGGTCGGTCACGGCGAACACCATCACGAAGTCGGCCTCGTTGCCGCCGGTGATGAACGTCTTCTCGCCGTTGATGATCCAGTCCGCGCCGTCCTTGCGAGCCGAGGTGCGGATGTTCTTCGCGTCGGAGCCGGCGCCCGGCTCGGTGATCGCGAAGCACGACTTGCGCTCGCCGGAGATCGTCGGGAGCAGGTAGCGCTCCTTCTGCTCCTCGTTGGCGTGGAACAGGATGTTGTCCGCCGCGCCGCCGAAGCGGAAGGGCACGAAGGTGCGGCCGAGTTCGGCCTCCAGCAGCGCGGTCATCACGGCCGACAGGCCCATGCCGCCGTACTCCTCCGGGGTCTGCACGCCCCAGAAGCCGGACTCCTTCGCCTTGAGCTGCAGCGCGGTCAGCTCGTCCGAGGTGAGGCCGGGTTCGCCGCGGCGTTCGCGGCGCAGCACCTCCTGTTCGAGCGGCATCAGCTCACGCTGCACGAACGTGCGCACCCAGTCGCGCACTTCCCGCTCTTCGGTGCTCAAGCTGAAGTCCATCGTCGGCCCTCCTACTAAGCGCTTGCTTACCTGTCAGGCTAGCGCACGCGGCTCGTTCCCGGAATGGCGTTCGGCGAGGAACCCACGCAGCGCGGCCGTGACCCGGTCCGGCCGTTCGACCGGCGGGAGGTGACCGGTGTCCGGCAGGTCGAGCCGCCGAGCTCCGGCGATACCCGCGCTGAGCAGGCCGGACACCTCCTGGATCTCCGGCACGTCGAGGAGGCCGTTGACCACCAGCGTGGGCGCCACCACCTCGGCCAGCCGGCCGGCCGGGCCCGGTTCCAAATGGCGTTCGGTCCGCTGCGGCCCGCTCCAGGTCCGCTGGAAGACGCCGCGGAGCATGTCGAGGACGAGTTCGGACGGTTCCGGCACCAGGAACCGCGCCTGGGCCAGCGCCATCGCCTCGACGTCGGCCGGGTCGGGCGCCCGGGTCCGCGCCGCGTAGGCGCGCAGCCGCTCGGCCGGCACCGCGCTGTGCACCTCGCGCGCGGCGCGGGCGCGCATCGACTCCGGCCACTCACGGCCGGACAGCCCCGAGCAGATCAGCACCAGCCCGCTGACCCGGTCGGGCGCCGCGAGCGCGGCCTCCAGCGCGTACGACCCACCCATCGAGCAGCCGACCAGGGCCGCCCGGCCGACGCCGAGCGCGTCCATCAGCCCGAGGAGGTCCTCGTAGTGGCAATGGTCGCCGACGGCGTCGCTGGAGTCGCCGAAGCCGCGCTGGTCGTAGCGGATCACCCGGTGGGTGTCGGCGAGCCCGTCGAACTGGGCGGCCCACATGCGCCGGTCGGCCGCTCCGGCGTGCACAAAGACCACCGGCGAGCCCGCGCCGGCCTCGTCGTAGGCCAGGTCTGCCCCGTTGACGTGAACCAGGTTCATGACGGCCAACGTAGGAGGATCATCCGCTGTTCGCGCCCGTGTTCGCGCACCGCGTAGGTTTGGGGGCGTGATCGAGTGTGCGGTGTGGTGGGCGGTGCCGCTGCCGAACGAGCCCGGGTACCTCGACCTGCTGGACGACGTGGAGCGCGGACGGCACGCCGGCTACCGCAAGGAGATCGACCAGCGGCGGTTCCTCACCGGGCGGGTGCTGGCCAAGACGGTCGCCGCCGAGCTGCTCGGTCGCGCGCCCCACGAGGTGTCCTTCGACGCGACCTGCGACGACTGCGGCAAGCCCCACGGCAGGCCGCGGGTGCCAGGCGCCGGGTTCGACCTGTCCATCTCGCACTCCGGCGAGCGGATCGGGGTGGCCGTGACCAGCGGCGTTCCGGTGGGCCTGGACGTCGAGACGGCCACCCGCCGCGCCGAGGACTCGCTGATCGCCTACGCGCTGAACGAGACGGAGGTCGCCGCGCTGGACGGCCTGACCGGCGCCGAGCGGGTGGCCGCGTTCTTCCGGTACTGGACCGGCAAGGAGGCGCTGATGAAGGCCACCGGGCGCGGGCTGCGGATCCCACTGCAGAGCATCACGCTGGCCGGTCCGGACGAACCGCCCCGGCTGCTCTCCTCGACCGACCCGGCATTGGACCCGGCGCGCGCCCGGCTGGCCGACCTGGACCCGGGCGAGGGCTACCGGGCGGCGATCGCCGTGCTGAGCGACGACGAGTTGAAGGTCACCGAGCGCTGGTGGAGCCCTACAGCTCCAACCCCATAGCGCGCAGCAGCGTCTGGAACTTCGCGGACGTCTCGTCCAGCTCGGCCTTCGGGTCGGACGCGGGCACGATCCCCCCGCCGGCGTACAGCCGCAGCCGCGACGAGGACACCTCGGCGCAGCGGATCGACACCGCCCACTCGCCGTCGCCGTTGGCGTCCATCCAACCGACGGTTCCGGCGTAGTACCCGCGGTCGAACGGCTCCAGCTCGCCGACCAGCTGCCGCGCGTCCTCGGTGGGCGAGCCGCAGATGGCGGGCGTCGGGTGCAGCGCGCCGGCCAGGTGCAGCGCCGTCACGTCCGGGTCGGTCAGCTCGCCCGTCACCATGGTGCTCAGGTGCCACATTGTGGGCGTCGACACGAGTGAGGGGGTCCGCGGCACGTGCAGGTCGCGGCAGAACGGCCGCAGCGTCTCGACGATCGCCTCGGTCAGGACCGCGTGCTCGACGTGGTCCTTGCGCGAGGCGGCCAGCCGTTCGGCGTTCTCCCGGTCGGTGGCCGGGTCGGCCGAGCGCGGCGCGGACCCGGCGTGCGGGTGCGACACGACGCGACGGCCGCTGCGGGACAGCAGCAGCTCCGGCGTCGCGCCGATGAGGGACCGCCCGCCGGGCAGGGCCGCGGCGAACGTGTAGCCGTGCGGGTTGTCCTTGACCAGGTTGTGCAGCACGGCCTTGACCGGCACCTCGCCGGAGAACTCCAGGTCGAGGGCACGCGCGAGCACGACCTTGCGCATACCGCGATCGGACAGGGCCCGGACGGCACGGGCGACCGCCTCCGCGTGGTCGACCGGTTCGGGCACGGCCCGGACGACGTCCGGACCGTCGACGGCCATCCGCGGCAGGTCAGCGGCCGCGGGGTGCGCCGGGGCGGCCACCTGGACCGCCTCGGGCACGACGAGGTGCCCGGGCGTCGCGGTGGTGTCGAAGGGCAGGACACCGACCGCGAGCGACCCCGGGGTCCCGGCCAGAGCGGCCGGGACCGCGTCACCGAGTGCCGGCACGTCGGTGCCGGTGAAGGTCAGCCGGGAGCCGGACCCGAAGATCGTGTGCCGTGAGGTGGCGAAGTAGAAGTCGCCTGGCGTGTACTCCTCGAGCGTCTCCCTGGCATCCACACCCCCATTGTGCTCCCGCTCAGGCGGCGGCGAGCGGAAGTGTCACGGGCGCAACACTTCGCCGCCGACCTGCGGAAACGGTTACTTGAGGGCGTCGATCAGCGCCGCGCGCTGGCGCTCGCCGAGTCCGCCGGCCCGCCGGTCCGGGTCGATCCCGGCCTTCTCCAGCAGCGCGGCGACCTTGACGGCGCCGAGCCCGGGAACCGCCTTCAGCAGCTGGGTGACCTTGGTCTTGCCGATCGTCTTGTCGTCCTTGGCCTTCGACAGCACCGTGTCGATCGACTGCTGACCGGACTTGATCGACGCGAGCAGCTCGGAGCGAGCCTTCCGGGCCTCGGCCGCCTTGGCCAGGGCCTCCGCACGCTGCTCCGGGGTCAACGTGGGCAGAGCCAACGTAGTAGTCCTTCCGTGTGTCGGATATCCGCTCTCGCGGCGACGGCTGGCACCCAGCGAGGTGCTTGCTCGTGCAAGCGCTGGCCAGGCCGTCTGGTCCACGCGCCCAGTAAACGCCACCTGGGCTGATGCCGCGACACCGACACGCGAGGAAACCCCCGGTCGGGGCGGGGGCGATCAGTCCTGGCAACAGGCGGTCTCTTCCACTTAGAGTGACCGCAACACGTTCAACGCCGAACTTCACCGCGCGGGAGTGCCCATGCTGAGCACGATGCAGGACGGACAGCTTTCCCTTGCCAACCTGCTGCAACACGGAAGCCGGGTGCATGCCACCAGTCAGGTGACGACCTGGACCGACCAGGGGCCCCGCCGCGAGTCGTACGCGGATCTGGGTCGTAACGCTGCGCGACTGGCGAATGCGCTCCGTAGTCTGGGTGTCACCGGCGATCAGCGGGTCGGCACGTTCATGTGGAACAACGCCGAGCACCTGGCGGCCTACTTCGCGATCCCCGCGATGGGCGCCGTGCTGCACACCCTCAACATCCGGCTGTTCCCCGAGCAGCTGACCTTCGTCGCGAACCACGCCGAGGACCACGTCGTGATCGTGGACGGCTCGCTCGTCCCGCTGCTGGCCAAGCAGCTGCCGGAGCTGAAGACCGTCCGGCACGTGATCGTGGCCAACGGCGACCCGGCGACGCTGCAGGCCCCGGACGGCGTCGAGGTGCACTCCTACGACGCGCTGCTGGCCGAACAGCCGGACACCTTCGACTGGCCGGAGATCGACGAGCGCTCCGCGGCCGCGATGTGCTACACGTCGGGCACGACCGGTGACCCGAAGGGCGTCGTCTACTCGCACCGCTCGATCTGGCTGCACTCGATGCAGGTCTGCATGACCGACAGCATGCAGCTCTCGCCCGCCGACAACGCGCTGGTCATCGTGCCGATGTTCCACGCGATGTCGTGGGGCCTGCCGTACGCGGCGTTCATGGTCGGCGCCTCGCTGGTCATGCCGGACCGGTTCCTGCAGCCAGGCCCGCTCGCGCAGATCCTCGCCTCGGAGAAGCCGACGTTCGCCGGCGCGGTCCCGACGATCTGGCAGGGCCTGCTGCAGCAGCTGGAGGCCCAGCCGCAGGACATCTCGCACCTGCGTGAGGTGGTCGTCGGCGGGTCGGCGTGCCCGCCCGCGCTGATGCACACCTTCGAGGAGCGCTACGGCGTGCCGATCCTGCACGCGTGGGGCATGACCGAGACGTCCCCGCTGGGCAGCGTGGCTCGTCCGCCCGCGGGCGCGACCGGCGAGGAGGCCTGGAAGTACCGCTACACGCAGGGCCGCTTCCCCGCGTCGGTGCGCGCGCGGCTCATCGACGACAACGGCAACGAGCAGCCGTGGGACAACGAGAGCGTGGGCGAGCTGGAGGTCGCCGGGCCGTGGATCGCCGGCGCCTACCACGGCGGCGCGGACCCGGAGAAGTTCCACGACGGCTGGCTGCGCACCGGTGACGTGGGCAAGATCAGCCCGGACGGTTACCTGACCCTGACCGACCGCGCGAAGGACGTCATCAAGTCCGGCGGCGAGTGGATCTCCTCGGTCGATCTGGAGAACACGGTGATGAGCCACCCGGCGGTCGCCGAGGCCGCGGTGGTCGGCGTGCCGGACGAGAAGTGGGACGAGCGGCCGCTGGTCGCGGTCGTGGTCCGGGAGGGCCAGAGCGTGACCGCCGAGGAGCTGCGTGAGTTCCTGGCCGACAAGGTCGCGAAGTGGCAGCTGCCGGAGCACTGGACGTTCATCGACGAGGTGCCCAAGACCAGCGTCGGCAAGTTCGACAAGAAGCGGCTGCGGGCCTTCCACTCGCAGGGCAAGCTGGACGTGACGCACTTCTGACGTTCACCGGGAGGCCACCCGCGTCTGCTTCGATGCGGGTGGCCTTCGCACATCTGGGGGATGCATGGGAATCAGCAGGCGGCACGTGCTGGCGGCGACCGGTGCGGCCGGGCTCGGGCTCGTCGTCGGCGCACCGTCGGCGCAGGCGATCGACCGGGCGCTGCGGGAAAGCAGCCGGCGCGCGGTCGGCACGGCCGGCACCACGCTGGAGAGCGTGGCCACCCCGCTGGACGGCGCCGCGGCGTACACGCGACTGACCGGCGGACCGGGCTGGCCGCTGGTGGTGCGCGAGGACCTGGCGGCGGGCAAGGCGGGCCGGGACGACCGGCGCACGGCGCTCACCGCGTTCGTCCAGTTCACCGACCTGCACATCACCGACTCCGAATCGCCGGCGCGGTTCGAGTACCTGCACCCGCTGATCGGGTCCGCCCACCGTCCACAGGAGACACTGGGTTCGGTGGCCACGGCCGCGCTCGTGGACCGGGTGAACAGCCTGCGGCAGGGGCCGTTCACCGGGCGGCCGCTGGACTTCGTGATGACCACCGGCGACAACACGGACAACCACGAGCACCTCGAACTCGGCTGGTTCCTGGGCGTGCTCAACGGCGGCGAGGTCACCCCGAACTCCGGCGACCCGGGCGCCTACGAGGGCGTGCAGGCCTCCGGCGACCCGCTGTACTGGAACCCGGACCGCCGCCTGGACGGCGACTGGTCGGCGTTCCCGGTGCTGCCCGGCATCCTGACCGCAGGCACGCGCACGTTCACGTCGGCGGGACTCGACGTGCCCTGGTACTGCACGTTCGGCAACCACGACGACAGCATCGTCGGCAGCCTGCCCGACCTGCCAGGGATGGCGCACTGGTACACCGGCCGCTACAAGGTGATCGGCAAGGACTCCGGGACCGCGGAGAAGCTGGCGCGGGCCATCCGGACACCGGGCGCGAGCGTGCCGGTCACCGAGCTGTTCGGCGGCAGCGGCACGATCCGTGAGATCACGCCGGACGAGCGGCGACGGCCGTTCACCACCGCCGAGTTCGTGCAGGCGCACCTCGACCCCGCCAACACCGGGCCCGGCCCGGAAGGCCACGGCTTCACCGGCGGCAACGCCGACGGCGTGGACGTCTACTACACGTTCCGCATCGCCCCGGGCATCACCGGCATCAGCCTCGACACCACCACGCTCGCCGGGTTCGCGGACGGTTCGATCGGGCTCGGGCAGTACCTGTGGGTCGAGCGGACGCTCAAGCGCGGCAGCTCGGTCCACTACGACTTCTGGGGCAACCGCGTCACCCGCCCGGTCACCGACGAGCTGTTCATCCTGTTCAGCCACCACACCTCGGACACGATGGGCAACGTCCTGCCCGACGCCCGCCACCCGCTGGAGCCGCGCCTGACCGGGGACGCGTTCGTCGCGCTCCTGCACCGGTTCCCGAACGTGCTCGCGTGGGTCAACGGGCACACGCACGAAAACCGCATCACGCCGCGGCCGGGCGCGACCCCCGAGCAGGGGTTCTGGGAGATCAACACCGCGTCCCACGTCGACTTCCCGCAGCACGCGCGGGTGATCGAGGTGGCGGACAACGCCGACGGCACGTTGTCGCTGTTCACCACCCTGATCGAGGCGCAGGCGCCGTACTCGGCCGACTACGGCGACACCTCGCCGTCCGCGCTGGCGTCGCTGTACCGGGAGCTGTCGTTCAACGACCTGCACGCCGACCCGGCCCGCACCGGCGCGGCGGCCGACCACAACACGGAGTTGTTGCTGGTCCACCCCTTGCGGTAGGAACGGATCATGACTCAGCTCGACGAGGCCGGGACGGCGTTGTTCCACCAGTCGATGCCGTTCTCCGAGCGGCTCGGCATCGAGGTCCTGGAGCACTCGAAGGACGTCGTGCGGGCGCGGCTCGCCTGGGACGCCACCCTCTGCACGATCGGCGGCGTGCTGCACGGCGGCGCCCTGATGGCGCTGGCCGACTCGACCGGCGCGGTGTGCGCGTTCCTCAACCTGCCCGAAGGCGCGCAGGGCACCTCGACCATCGAGTCGAAGACGAACTTCCTGCGCGGGGTGCGCGAGGGGCACGTGACCGCGACCGCCCGCCCGCTGCACGCGGGCCGCAAGGTGATCGTGGTGGAGACCGAGCTGCACGACGACGCGGGCAAGCTGGTCGCGAAGGTGACGCAGTCGCAATCAGTCCTTTGACTGGTTTACACCACCGGCGGCGGCGGGGAGAATTCCCGGATGACCCGCGCCCTGCTCGCCGTGCTGGCCGCCGCCATGATGGCGACGGTGACCGTGCAACCCGCGTCCGCCGCCCCCGGCCGGGCCGACGAGGCCGTCGACTACCACGAGTGGACGCCGGCAGGCCCGTTCGCGCCCGCAGGCACCGAGTCGTACGAGGGCCGGGACTACGAGCGGGCACAGTGGACCTCGCCGTTCCACGCGCCCGGGTTCGACGCGACCGAGCTGATCGCGTCGTGGAACGCGCAGACGCCGCCGGGCACCTGGATCCAGGTCGAGGCGCAGGCGCGCACCGCGACGGGCGCGGAGACCGCGTGGTACGTGATGGGCCGGTGGGCCGCGGGCGACGGTGACATCAAGCGGACGAGCGTGGACGGCCAGGACGACGCGCACGCGCAGGTCTCGGTCGACACGCTCGTGATGAAGCCCGGCGTGCTGCTGCGCTCGTACCGGCTGCGGGTCTCGCTCTACCGCGCGCCCGGCACGCGCGCCACGGCCACGGTGGGCGCGGTCGGCGCGATGACGTCCAACGTGCCGGACCGGTTCGAGGTGCCGGTTTCCCGGCCGGGCAAGGCCTCCGGCATCGAGCTGCCGGTCCCGGCGTACGCGCAGAACATCCACAAGGGACACTTCCCGGAGTACGGCGGCGGCGGGGAGAGCTGGTGCAGCCCGACCTCCACCGAGATGGTCGTCGAGTACTGGGGCAGGCGGCCGCGCGAGGAGGACATGACCTGGATCCCGGCCGACTACCCGGACCGGACGGTCGACTACGCGGCCCGGCACACCTACGACCACTCCTACGAGGGCACCGGCAACTGGCCGTTCAACACCGCGTACGCGGCGACCTTCGGCCTGCGCGGGCACGTCACGCGCCTGCACTCGCTGACCGAGCTGGAGGACTACATCGCCCGGGGCGTCCCGGTGATCACGTCCCAGTCGTTCCGGGCCGACGAACTGGACGGCGCGGGTTACGGCACCGCGGGGCACATCATGGTCGTCGTCGGGTTCACGGCGGACGGCGACGTCATCGCCAACGACCCGGCCGCGAACAGCAACGCGAACGTGCGCACGATCTACCCGCGGGCCCAGTTCGAGAACATCTGGCAGCGCACCAAGCGGCACACCGAGGACGGCTCCGCCGCGAGCGGCCCCGGCGGCGTCGTCTACCTGATCACCCCGTGACGCCGCGAACGGGGACATCGAGGTCAGAGCGCTTACTGGTAACTGGTGAACCCGTTCGGGTCACGGCGGTGACCTCGTCCGCGATCGTCTAATATCGCCCGCCTACAAAAGGCACCGCGCCTCACACCGGATTTCCCGATACCCTCGGTACCGGTGGGGGCAACGAACCACGAGGCATGGTGGTCAACAATGGCGGCAACGGGCTGCAGTGCGACAGATGGACGATGAGAGTCGCGCTGTGATCGGCGAGGCCCGGCCCTCCAGCGCGCTCGCGAACGCCCGCGGACGTCCCACGGCGGCACGCGTGTCCGACGACGTCCTGCTCGACGCGGCGCGCCGGTGCGTCCTCGCCTCCGGGCTGCGGCGCACCACGCTGGCCGAGATCGCGCGCACGGCGAAGGTCAGCCGGATGACGCTCTACCGGCGGTTCCCGGACGTGCGCAGCGTGCTGTCCGCGCTGATGACCCGCGAGTTCGGCGCGCTGCTGCACCAGGCGACGGTGAGCGGGGCCGACGCCCCGACCGCCCGCGCGCGCCTGGTGCGCAGTTCGGTGACCGCGGTGCGGCTGCTCAACGCAGATCCGCTCATGCGCACGGTCCTCGACGTCGACACCGCGCTGGTGGTGCCCTACGTCCTGGAACGGCTCGGCGGCACCCAGCGGCTCGGCGAGAAGTTCATCGTCGCGCTGCTGGAGGCCGGGCACCGGGACGGCTCGATCCGGCGCGCGGCCACGGCCGTGCAGGCGCGGTCGGTCCTGCTCGTGGTGCAGTCGTTCGTGCTGTCGCTGCGGCCGGCCACCGCGGACGTCGCGGCCGAGGCGCTGCTCGGCGAACTGGCCCACCACCTCAACGCGGCGCTGCGGCCGCTGTGACCCCAGGGATGCCCGCACCGGCACTGAAAATTGACCGGTTGTCCAAACGCTACGGATCGGTGGTTGCCCTCGACGGGATCTCCTTCGAGGTCGCGCCGGGCGAGCTGTTCGGGTTCGTCGGCAGCAACGGCGCCGGCAAGACCACGACGATGCGCATCGTGCTGGGCGTGCTCGCGGCGGACAGCGGCGCGGTGCGGTTCGGCGGGGAGCCGGTCACGCACGCCACCCGGACGCGCATCGGGTACATGCCGGAGGAACGGGGCCTGTACCCGAAGATGCGGGTGCTCGACCAGCTCGTGTACCTCGCCGAGCTGCACGGGCTGGACAACACGCGGGCGCACCAGGCGGCGGAGGGCTGGATCGAGCGGCTCGGGCTGCGTGAGCGGCGCCGGGACGAGGTGCAGAAGCTCAGCCTCGGCAACCAGCAGCGGGTGCAGCTGGCGGCCGCGCTCGTGCACGACCCGGCGGTGCTGGTGCTGGACGAGCCGTTCTCCGGGCTGGACCCGATCGCGGTCGACGTGATGAGCGAGGTGCTGCGCGAGAAGGCGGCGACCGGGGTGCCGGTGGTGTTCTCCAGCCACCAGCTGGATCTGGTCGAGCGACTGTGCGACCGCGTCGGGATCATCCAAAAGGGACGGATGGTGGCGTGCGGGACGGTGGCGGAGCTGACTTCCGCGGCGCTGCTGGTCGTGTCCGCGCCGGACGCGCCGTGCGGCTGGGCCGGGCAGCTGCCCGGGGTGCGGGTGGTGGCCGACGAGCCGGGGCGGACCGTGCTGGAGCTGGATCCCGGGGTGGACGACCAGCGGGTGCTGGCGGCCGCGCTCGCGACGGGCGTGGTGCGAGAATTCCGGTGGCGGCGGCCGAGCCTGGCCGAGCTGTTCCGGAACGTGGTCACGGGGAGCGGGGAATGACGGTCTCACCCATCAAGGGTGTCGTCCTGGTCGCGCGGCGGGAGCTGAACACCCGCCTGCGCACGCGGTCGTTCGTGGTCGGGACCTTGGTGATCCTGCTGGTGATCGGCGGGTACCTGCTGCTGCAGGCGACGCTGATCAAGGGCGCGGACACGTCGAAGGTCGGGCTGACCGGGCAGGCCACGGCCGTCGCGGAGCAGCTGCGGGAGGCGGCCGAGGCGGCAGGCGCGCACGTCGAGACGGTGCCGGTGGCGAACCCGGAGCAGGGCGAGCAACAGGTGCGCGACGGCGACCTGGACGCGCTGGTGTCCGGCAGCGCGGCCGATCTGCGCGTGGTGGTGAAGGCGGAGCTGGACCAGCAGCTGCGGGCGTTGCTGAACGGGATCGCGCAGCAGCAGGTGCTGAACGCGAAGCTGCTGGAGGCCGACCTCGATCCGGCGCAGGTGATGCGCGAGGTGGGGCAAGCGCAGGTCCGGCTGACCGAGCTGGAGCCCCGCGACGCCGACAGCGGCCAGCGGCTCGCGATCGGGCTGGTGATCGTGTTCCTGATGTTCTTCGGCATCCAGGCCTACGGCGGCATGGTCGCGCAGGGCGTGGTCGAGGAGAAGGCCAGCCGGGTCGTGGAGATCCTGCTGTCGACGCTGCGGCCGTGGCAGCTGATGCTGGGCAAGGTGATCGGGCTCGGGCTGGTCGGCCTGGTGCAGCTGTTGATCCTGGCGGTGGCCGGGCTCGCGATGGCCGTCGGCAGCGGTGCCGTGACGCTGGGCGGGGTCGCGATCGGCACGGTCGCCTGGGGGCTGCTGTGGTACCTGCTGGGCTTCTTCCTGTACGCGACGGTCTACGCCGCGGCCGGCTCGCTGGTGTCGCGGCAGGAGGACACCGCGTCCGTGGTGACTCCCGTGAGCATGACGCTGATGGTCGGGTTCGTGGCCGGGTTCAACGTGCTGATCCAGGACCCGGATTCCACGGGCGCTCAGGTGCTGTCGCTGATCCCGGTGTTCTCGCCGATCCTGATGCCGGGCCGGATCGCCGCCGGGGTGGCCGCGTCGTGGGAGGTGGCGGCGGCGCTGGCGCTGACCGTCGTGTTCGGTGCGCTGCTGACCTGGGTGAGCGGCCGGGTGTACCGCAACGCGGTGCTGCACACCGGCAGCCGCGTGCGGTTGCGCACGGCGCTGCGGATGTAGGTTCTGTTTCATGAGCGGCGGAGCCGCTTGCGGTGGGCCGTCAGGCAGGTCACGTCCAAAACACACCCTAGGCGCCGAACTCCAAATTGAGGATCCCGGCGAGGTCGCGCAGGCAGTCCTCGAACACCGGCTCCAGGTCGGAGTAGGCGAAGTCGAGCTGGTGCAGCACTTCCATGCACAGCAGGCCGTACAGCCGGATCCAGCAGGACAGGAAGACGTGCGCGGCCGCGGGCGGCAGCTGTCCGTCGATGGCGGCCGAGTAGGCGGTCAGCTGCTCGCGCAGTGACGCGGGCAGCTCGGCCAGGTCGGGCACCGGGAACGGCCGGGTCCGCCACTGCTCGGCCACCAGGTCCAGCAGCACCTGCTCGAACCGCTGCCCGGCCTGGTGGCGCGGCGACTCCCGGTCGGACGGCGGGATCGGGCTGGCGAAGATCCACCCGAACTCGGCCGGGTGCGCGATCGCCCAGGCCCGCATGCCCCGGCAGGCCGCGAGGATCCGCTCGCCGGCCGGGGCGTCCGCGCGGGCGTCCCTGGCCTCCTCCATGGCCGTGGTCAGCTCGCGGAAGAAGTCGGCGGTCACCGCACTGACCAGCTCCTCGTGACCGGCGTAGTAGTGGTACAGCGCCGGGCCGCTCATGCCCACCTTCCGGGCGACCGCGTTGATCGTCACCGCGGACGACCCCTGCTCGACCAGCAGCGCGCGTGCCGCCGCGTGGATCTCCGCCAGCGTGGACCGGCGCAGCTTCTCCCGCCTACTGCTCGTGCCTGCGGGCATCGTCACCCCTCTCGTCACTCCGTTGACATCCTAGAGCATCTATGTTTACTTAATGGCTCTAAGCCAACTTAGAAGCGATAAGGAGAACCGATGAACTGGTGGTGGGCGGCGGTCGCGTTCGTGCTGCTGACGACGGCCGTGTGGTGGCGCAGGTCCAGGACCGTGCACCTGCGGCGGGCGGAGTCCGGGCGGTGAAGGCGACCATCGTGGGCGGCGGCATCGGCGGGCTGGCCGCGGCCGTCGCCTTCCACCGGCGCGGCTGGCAGGTCGAGGTGCTGGAACGGGCGCCCGAGTTCTCGGAGATCGGCGCGGGACTGTCGATCCAGCCCAACGGTCTCCGCGCGCTGGACGAGATCGGGCTCGGCGACGCGGTGCGCGCCGGCGGACTGGCGGACCCGCCCGCGGGCATCCGCCGCGCGGACGGGAACTGGCTGGTCCGCAACGACGTCGGCGACCTGCGGCGCCGGTTCGGGCCGTGGGTGGTCGTGCACCGCGCCGCGCTGGTCGACCTGCTCGTCGCGGCCCTGCCGGCCGACGCACTGCGGCCCGGCGCCGAGGTGCACACCGTGCGCGCCGACGGTTCAGTAGTCCACAGTGGAGGAACCTCGACCGCGGATGTGGTGGTGGGCGCAGATGGCGTGCGCAGCGTGACGCGGCGGTCGCTCTGGCCGGACCACCCCGGGCCGCGCTACGTCGGGTACACCACCTGGCGGTTCCTCGCCCCGCCGCACCCGGTGGACGGGAGCGTGGAGATCTGGGGCCGCGGCGAGCGGTTCGGGCACGTGCCGATGCCCGACGGCCGCGTCTACTGCTACCTGATGGCGAACGCCGAGGCCGGCTCCCGCACCGGCCTGGCCGCGCTGCGCGACCGGTTCGCGCACTGGCACGCGCCGGTTCCCGCGCTGCTGGACTCGGTTTCGGCCGACGCAGTCCTGCAGCACGACACGCACGAGCTGCCGGAACTGCCCACGTTCGTCCGCGGCCGGGTCGCGCTCCTCGGCGACGCCGCGCACGCCATGACCCCCAACCTCGGGCAGGGCGCGTGCCAGGCGCTCGAAGACGCGGTCACCCTCGCGACCACAGTGGACAGTCGGGGCGTCGGCGCGGGACTGGCCGAGTACGACCGGATCCGGCGGCCGCGCACGCGGATGATCGTGCGCCGTTCCCGGCAAGCCGGCGCGCCCGCGCACTGGGCGGCTCCGCTGGCGGCGGTGCGTGACGTGGCTCTGCCGCGGCTGCCGGCGGCGCTCTTCGGGCGCTCCATCACGCCCGCCTACACCTGGGAGCCGGCCCGATGACCCTCCCCCGCGTCCTGATCGCCGTGGTCGGTGTGGTCACCACGGTCAGCGCCGTGCTCGCCGACCTGGTCATCCCCGGCCTGGCGGCGCAACACGCGTTCAACCCGGCCTGGCCACCGCACGCCAAGTTCCACGACGCCCAGTACCTGGTCATGACGGTGCTGCTCGGCGTCATCGGCTTGGTGCTCGCGCGCCGGAACACGCGCGGCGGGTTGTGGTGCGCCGCCGCCGTCCTGGCCACGCCCTGGCTCGGCATGGTCGGCGCGCTCGCCTTCCCCGGCACCGCCACGCACGACCCGGAGTTCGCCGACCGGACGCTGTTCGTGCTCGGGATGCACGGGCAGGTCTTCCTGGCGATCGTCCTGCTCCTGGTCTTACTCGCCGCGACCGTCCTCGCGGCACGCGCCGAGCCGGCTAGGTGATGGCGTTGAAGCGGTCCAGCGCGACCTTGCGTTCCTGCGCGTGGTCGACCATCGGGGCCGGGTAGTCCTTCGGCGGGCGCGGCAGCTTCCACGGCTGGTGCACGGCCTTGCCGGGGATCTCACGCAGCTCCGGGACGTACTTGCGCACGTAGGCGCCGTCCGGGTCGAACTTCTCGCCCTGGGTGGTGGGGTTGAAGACGCGGAAGAACGGCGCCGGGTCGGTGCCGGTGCCCGCGACCCACTGCCAGTTCAGCTGGTTGGACGCCAGGTCGCCGTCCACGAGGTGGTTCATGAAGTGCCGGGCGCCCAGCCACCACGGCTGGTGCAGGTCCTTGACCAGGAAGCTCGCGACGATCATCCGGACGCGGTTGTGCATCCAGCCCTCGGCGAGCAGCTGCCGCATCCCCGCGTCGACGATCGGGTACCCGGTGCGTCCGTCGCGCCAGCGGTCGAAGGACTCCTGGTCGGTGTCGTACTCCAGTTTGTCGAAGCGCTCGTCGTAGTTCTCGCGCGCGGTTTCCGGGCGGTGGTGGAGCACGTCGGCGTAGAACTCGCGCCAGGCCAGCTCGCTGCGCAGCGATTCGGCGTCCTTGCCGTGCCGCGTGTCGAGGTCGGCCAAGAGGGTGCGCGGGTGGATGCAGCCCCAGCGCAGGTACGGCGAGAGGCGCGTGGTGGCCGGCCGGTCCGGGCGGTCGCGGTCGGTCGCGTAGCCGTCCAAGCCGCCGTCGAGGAACTTCTCCCACACCTCGTGCGCGGCGGCTTCACCCGGTCGCGGCAGGGTCATCGAACCGAGGTCGGGTTTCTCGGGGAGGCGGAAGGGTTTCTCCGGCTCGATCCAGTCCACTGTGGAGCCGGGGGCGGGGGCACGCCGGCCGTGCCGGCACCAGGCGCGGTAGAACGCGCTGAAGACCCGGTAGGGCTCGCCGTCGGGTTTCGTGATGCGCCCCGGGGTGACCGCGTAGGGCGAACCGCACTCCACCCACTCGATCTCCCCCAGCGCGGCGGCCACCGCCCGGTCGCGGCGGCTCCCGTACGGCGCTGTGTCGGTGCTGACGTGCACGCTTTCCGCACCGATCGACCGCGCCACCCGGGGCACCTCGCGCACCGGATCGCCGCGCACCACCATCAACCGCCCGTCCAGGCTCTCCGCCAGCGCCTCCAGGCACCCGTACAGGAACGCCTGCCGTGGCTTGCCCGCCGGTTTCAACAGCGCGTCGTCGAGCACGTACAGCGCGAGCACCCGTGAGGCGCGTGCGCTCGCGCTCACCAGCGCGGGCAGATCGGCGAGCCGCAAATCGCGCCGAAACCATAACAAGGCGGTACTCACGGCCTCCGACTCTAGGCGATCCGGGGTAATCCGGCTCAGCGACTACTCGATCGGGAACGCCGGTGACCCTGCGTACGTCTAGATCATGTGCGGCAGACACCGGAGAACCCCGTGTTCGAGGGCGCCCATGCCCTGGTCGACCTCGTCCGGACGCTGTACCGGCGCCCGGGTCTGAGCAGGCGGGACCCGGAGCTGCGCATCCGCGGCGACGTGCCGCTCCCCTTGGTCTGCCTGCTGCGCAAGCCGGGCTCGGCGAAGTTCCTGCCGCGGCTGGGCGCTCAGCTGGACGTCGAACTCCGGCAGGTCCCGCACGCCTACCTCGACGCGAACGCGGTGCGCAACCCGGCGGTCCTGCCGCTGCTGGAGGAGCTGCACGACCGCCTCGGCGCGGACGCGTTCGGCCGCGGTCACCTCAAGCACTTCGACCACTACCGGCTCGCGACCTGGCTGACCGAGCGCTCCCTGCCACGCGCGGAGGGCAAGGGCGACCGGCCGATCGTGCGGCTGCTGCGCGACTGGACCGGGCAGCGCGGGCCGGGTGGCGCGGACGCGGCGGTCGACCACGTGCCGGCCGGTGGGTGGAGCAAGGTCGCGCTGAGCGTGCTGTGGTGGATCCTGCGGTACTTCGGGTTCCGGTGGGGCCGTCACCGCGTGCCCGGGCTTGGCCGGGAGAGCCGCTGGTTCATGCGCCAGCCGTTCATGGTCCCGCGCCACTCGGCGGACTTCCTCGGGTTCGCCGAGCGCCTGACCCGGGACCGGCTCGGGTCGGAGAACCCCGAGCAGCTCAAGAAACTGCTCGTGCACGCGTTCCTGCAGGATCTGCGCGAGGCGTACCGCCGACGGAAGCTGCGGTTCCTGCCGCGGCGGCGGGGCTGGCGGCGCACGGCGTACGTGACCGTACTGCTCGACAACGTCACCGAGGCCAACGGCGGCTGGGAACTGCTCCGGCTGATCAACGAGGTGCGCAACGAAACGGGCGACCTGGACCCGCTGCTGATCATCACCGCGAGCGATGAACGCCCGCCGCCGGCCGCGGAGTCGGTCGCGGGGGCCGAGCCGGCCGCCCGCGCCACCCGGGCGTGGTCGACGTGGAAGCACCGGCTGCCGGGCCGGCGGCAGATGCTGGCCGGCGACGCGCGGTACCTGTTCATCGACCTGCCCAAGCCGTCGGTGGCGATCACCCCGGAGGACGCCGGCGTGTGGGAGGACCGGCAGGCCGGGCCGGTCACGCCGCCGTGGATCGCGCGTCGCGGGGTGCTCGAACTGGCTGTGGCGGCGCTGTTGGTGGTGAGCCTCGCGCCGACCGCGGTGCAGGTGAACGAGTACTGGGGCGCGCACTGCTCGTTCTTCCGGGCGGGGTTGTCCTCGGGCGTGGCCACGAAGGTCTCGGACGGGCAGTGCGTCGGCTACAGCGACAACGCGCGCCAGGTCTTCGGCGAGAACGAACGTCTGCGGCAGGCGCAGTTGCTGGTGTTCGCGGAGAACGCCAAGGCCGAGGAACTGCACCGCGCCAATCCGGGACGCGCGTACGTGAGCCTGGTGTACCTGGCGGGGCTGACGAACAACGAGCACTCGCCGGCGACCGCCCACGCCGTCGCCGAGGAGCTGGAAGGCGTGGTGATCCGGCAGCGTGAGCAGAACGACCCGTCGTCGAGCGTGAAGCCGCTGCTGCGGGTGGTCGTGGCCAACGGCGGGACCGGGATGTCGGCCGCGGACGTGGTGACCCGGGACATGCTGGTCCCGTTGATCGAGGGCGATCCGCGGATCCTCGGGGTGCTCGGGTTCGACCGGAGCGTCGCGCAGACCGAGCAGGCGATCGCGGAGCTGGGTGCGCACGGGATTTCGGCGCTGGGCACGACGTTGACGGCGGTGGGGCTGGCGGAGCGGTCGCCGCTGTACTTCCAGCTGGTGCCGGACAACACCCAGCAGGCCGAGTTGCTGGCCGGGTACGCGCGGTACGTGGGTGCGCCGAAGGTGACGATCTACCACCCGCCGCTGGATCCGGGGAACAGCTATGTGAGCACGCTGGTCGAGGTGGTGCGGCAGCGGTTGGCCGGGATCGAGGTGGCGAGCCAGGGCTGGACCACGAGTGTCGGGTCGTTGCCGTCACTGTGCCGGGATTCGGCCGATCGGAGCAGCGAAATCGTGTTCTACGCGGGGCGGGAGACCGAGTTCGGTGATTTCCTGCGCACGGTGCGGAGCAATTGTGCCGAGCCGCGGAAACTGCCGCGAATCGTCGCTGACGACGCGGTGTCGCGGTTCGTGGCGCACGCGCCGGACCGGAACCGCAGCGAGCTGAACGGGATTCCCGTCTCCTACGTCGGGATGGGCAGCCCGGTGGTGCTCGGCGGGCAGGCGTGCGTGGACGGACGGCCCGGGGCGCTGCCCGGTGGCGGGCCCGCGCTGGACGCGTTCTGCGCCGGCTACGCCGATCTGTTGCGGGACTTGCGGAAGCTGCCCCCGGAGGAGGCGCCGACGACGCCGTGGGCCGGGGAGCGGGTGGGCGGCCTCTACGACGCGGCCGGGTTCTTCCTGGACGCGGCCCGGCGGTTGCCGCTCCTCGGGGGTGGCGCGGGGGCTTCCGGCGCTTCGGGCGCTTCCGTTGCGGTGGCCCCGAACCGGGCGGCGGTGGCGCAGCAGTTCCGCGAGATGACCTTCCAGGGCGCGACCGGGGAGATCAGTTTCGCAAGGTCCCGGATCGCGAACGACCGGAGCCTGGCGATCCTGACGATCGCGAACATCTCCCGGCTCGATGGCCCGGAAGGGGTGCCCACGTGCGCATACCTGGTGGGCAAGCTGTACAGCGAAAACGAGCCCCGCGAAGCGAATGGGTGCCCGGTGGCGGGGTGAGGGGTTCTTTTCCGGGGGGTAGCTCGGGTTGGGGCGGGGCGCTCAGGTTGGGGCGGGGTGCTCGGGTTGGCGGGGTCGAGTTGGCGAGTGGCGGGCTGCTCGGTTGGCGGGGTACTCGATTGGCCCGGTGCCCGCGCTGGCGGGGTACCCGGAAGGGGGTTGGGGCGGGCTGCTCGGTTGGCCGGGTGTCCCGGGCGGCGGGGTGCCCGCTTGGCGGGTTGGCGACATGGCAGCCGCGTGCTGGCGCGGCGGGTTGGAGACATGGCAGCCGCGTGCCGGGGTGGCAGGTGGGCGACATGGCAAGGGCGTGCCGACGTGGCGGGGCGTCGCAGCGAGGTGCTGGGTTGGCGGGGCGGCTCGATTGGCGGCGTGCGCGCGTTTCTCTGGTTGGCGGGTTACACGGATGTGCTCCAGCGGGCACGGCTCGGGACCCTGCGCGCGGTGTCCGGCGGCCACTCGCAGCCGTACCAAACGAACTCGCGCGAGAGCACCACTCACACGAGATGGCCACCGGTAGCCGCATCAATGGGCCAACCGCGCCAATACGCCTCCCCGGAAAACAAGAACGGCGCGCCCCGCCAGGGACGCGCCGTCAGGGAACGCAGCAGAGTCAGCGTTCGGAGATCGCGGTGTACTCGCGCTCCTTCTCGCCGATGTAGATCTGCCTCGGGCGGCCGATCTTCGTCTGCGGGTCGTTGATCATCTCGCGCCAGTGCGCGATCCAGCCGGGCAGCCGGCCGAGCGCGAACAGCACCGTGAAGAACTGCGTCGGGAACCCGAGCGCGCGGTAGATCAACCCGGTGTAGAAGTCGACGTTCGGGTAGAGCTTGCGCTCGATGAAGTAGTCGTCCGAGAGCGCGGTCTCCTCGAGGCGCTTCGCGATGTCCAGGAGCTCGTCGTTCGGCGCGAGCTTGCCCAGGATCTGGTCCGCGGTGCGCTTGATGATCTTGGCGCGCGGGTCGTAGTTCTTGTACACCCGGTGGCCGAAGCCCATCAGGCGCACGCCCTTTTCCTTGTTCTTCACGCGGTTGACGAAGTTCGCCACGTCACCGCCCTCGGCCTTGATGCCGTTCAGCATCTCCAGCACCGCACTGTTGGCGCCACCGTGCAGCGGCCCGAACAGCGCCATGATCCCGGCCGAAATGCTCGCGAACAGGTTGGCCTCGGACGAACCGACCAGCCGCACCGTCGACGTGGAGCAGTTCTGCTCGTGGTCGGCGTGCAGGATGAACAGCAGGTCCAGCGCCTTGGCGACCTCGGGGTCGACCTCGTACGGCTCGGCGGGCAGGCCGAACGTCATCCGCAGGAAGTTCTCCACCAGGCCCAGCGAGTTGTCCGGGTACAGGAACGGCTGGCCGATGGACTTCTTGTAGGCGTACGCCGCCAGCGTCGGCACCTTGGCCAGCAGCCGGACGGTGGACAGCTCCACGTTCGGTTCGTCGAACGGGTTGAGCGAGTCCTGGTAGAAGGTGGACAGCGCGGACACCGCCGAGGACAGCACCGGCATCGGGTGCGCGTCACGCGGGAAGCCGTCGAAGAAGCGCTTGAGGTCCTCGTGCAGCAGGGTGTGCCGGTTGATCTTCTGGGTGAAGTCGTCCAGCTGCGCCTGGGTCGGCAGGTTGCCGTAGATCAGCAGGTAGGAGACCTCGAGGAAGCTGGAGCGCTCGGCCAGCTGCTCGATGGGGTAGCCGCGGTAGCGGAGGATCCCCGCGTCACCGTCGATGTAGGTGATGGCCGAGGAACACGACCCGGTGTTGACGAACCCCGGGTCGTACGTGATGTACCCGGTCGACGCCAGCAGCTTCCCCAGCTCGATGCCGGGAGCACCCTCGACGGCATTGACAACCTTCAGCTCGTGCTCGCCAGTCGGTAGGCGCAGCGATACGGTGCCGCCACCGGTCGCCGCAGTCGCGTCGGACATGCAGGTCGTCCCTCTCACGGTCACACGGGCCGGCAGCTCCTGCAGGTCACACAGGCAGCTTCGTGAACGCGCGTGACCGGAAATCGTCCGCGCACACCGCCCCGCTGGGGTATTAATTCTCCCATTACGCTAGTCGAACAACGGGCCTTCGCGCAGCCATTGTGTTACCTAGAGCAAACCGTTGGGATCAGGTTCACACCATCTCGGCCGCGGTGGGCGGCTCGGCGCCACTCCGCGAGACGGTGATGGACGCAGCCTTGGCCGCGAAAGTCAAGGCCTCGCGCCAGCCGGACTCACCCAGATCCGTGAGCGTGCCCACATTCCGATCGTGCAGCCACGACAACAGCGCGCCCTGCACCGTGTCGCCGGCGCCGATCGTGTCGACGAGCTGCGCGGGCGCGGACGGTACCGAAACGGTCACGGATCCGGTGTGGACGGCCAGACCGTCGCCGCCGCGGGTCAGGACGACGGCGTCGACCCCGGCGTCCAGCCACGACTTGATCGCCGCGTCCAGCCCGGCTGCGCCGGCCAGCCACTCGCCGTCATCGTCGGACAGCTTCAGCAGGCGCACGTCCGGCAGCCACGAGGTGAACCGGCGGCGGTAGGCGTCGGCGTCGGCGATGAGGTCGGCCCGGATGTTCGGGTCCAGCGCGGTCAGCACACCGCGGGCGGCTTCGCGGCGCAGCACCGTCTCGTAACTGGTGGCGCCGGGCTCCAGGACCATGCCGAGCGTGCCCAGGCACAGCACGGTGACGTCCTCGGGCAGCGGGCCCGGGTCGGCGACGAGCCGGTCGGCCGTGCCCTCGGTGTAGAAGGTGTAGCTCGCCGACCCGTTCGGCGCGAGCGCCACCACGGCGAGGGTCGTGTTCTCCGGACCCTCCTGCACCATCGATATGTCGACGTTCGACGCCGTCAGCCGCTCCCGCAGGGCCTGGCCGAAGCGGTCGGTCGAGATCCGGGACAGGAACGCGGTCGGCGTGCCGAGCCGCCCGGCCGCGAGGGCCACGTTGTACGGGCCGCCGCCGAGGCGCGGCACCAGGGACGTCAGGCCGTCGTTCGTCTTCTCGGCACCCGGCACCAGGTCGACCAGCGCCTCACCACCCACCACGATCACGGGCGAGATGCTAGCCCGCCGAGCAACAGTTCGGACAACGCCGTGAAGGCCTCCGCATCCGACACCCCGGTCCGCGAGCCGACCACCCCGGTCTGGATGGCCTCGACGAGCACCGCGGCCATCTCCGCGATGAGCGTCGCGTGCACGTCCCGGAACACCCCGTCCGCGACGCCCTTGGCGATGAACGACCGGATCTTCGCCGCCGCGGCCCTGCTGTTCAGCTCGTAGGCCGCGCGCGCCGGGGCGAAGTCGTTGATGTCCCGCATGAACGCCGGGGACGCCCGGTTCAGGTACTCGGCGATGCCGCTCAGGTAGACGCCGATGATCTCGCGCGCGTCCTCGATGCCGGCGGTCCGCTCGTCGAGCAGGTCGGCGGCGCCCTTGAAGTAGTGCGCCACGACGCGGACGGCGAGCTGTTCCTTGCTCGGCGCCAGCGCGTACAGCGTCGACTTCGAGCAGTGCGTCTTCGCGGCCAGGTCGTCGAGCGTGAAGTGGACGAAGCCCTCGACCAGGAACAACTCCTCCAGCTCGGCGAGCAGCGCCCGCTGCCGGGCGGTCAGCGCCTTGCCGCCCGGGGGTCGTAGCGCCTCGCGACTGGTCATCGGACCACCGTATGTGCTGTACTGGAGACGATTACAGAGTACTGTTTTGAGTACACCCCCGGAGGCGAAGATGCCGGTCGACCGCCTGCTCCCCGGCCGCGAGTACGAGGACCTGCTCGCGCTGGCGACGGAACTGGCCCGCGACGAGCTCAAGCCGCTCGCCGCCGAGTACGAGGAGGCCGAGCGCTTCCCGCGCGAGCAGTTCCGGCTGCTCGGCAAGTCGGGCCTGCTCGGGCTGCCGTACTCCGAGCGCTGGGGCGGCGGCGAGGTGCCGTACGAGGTGTACCTGCAGGTCCTGGAGGAGATCGCGGCCGCGTGGATGTCGGTCGGCGTCGGGCTGTCCGTGCACACGATGTCCTGCTACGCGCTGGCCCACTACGGCACCGACGAGCAGCGCGACCGGTGGCTGCCGGACATGCTCGAGGGGCAGTTGCTGGGTGCGTACGCGCTGTCGGAGTCGCACGCCGGGTCCGACGCGGCGGCGCTGTCGACGCGGGCGCGGCTGGACGGTGACCAGTACGTCGTCAACGGCACGAAGGCGTGGATCACGCACGGCGGCGAGGCCGACTTCTACACGACGATGGTGCGCACCGGCGAGTCCGAGATCTCGTGCCTGCTGGTGGACGGCCGCACGCCGGGCCTGTCCGCGGCGCCGCCGGAGCGGAAGATGGGACTCACCGGGTCGACCACCGCGCAGATGATCTTCGCCGACGCGCGGGTGGACGCCGACCGGCTGATCGGCCCGGCGGGCGCCGGGATGCGCATCGCGCTGTCCTCATTGGACTCCGGACGGCTCGGGATCGCCGCCTGCGCGGTGGGTCTGGCGCAGGCGGCGCTCGACGAGGCCGTCGCGTACGCGAAGGTCCGCACGCAGTTCGGCAAGCCGATCATCGACTTCCAGGGGCTGGAGTTCCTGCTCGCCGACATGGCCGCCGCGGTCGACTCGGCGCGCGCGACGTACTTGGACGCGGCACGGCGGCGCGACCGCGGGATGCCGTTCGGCCGCCAGGCGTCGGTCGCGAAGCTGATCGCGACCGACGCGGCGATGAAGGTGACCACCGACGCCGTCCAGGTCCTCGGCGGCGCCGGCTACACGCGGGACTTTCCGGTGGAGCGCTACATGCGAGAGGCGAAGGTGCCGCAGATCTTCGAGGGCACCAACCAGATCCAGCGCATGGTGATCGCGCGGCACCTGAAGCGCGCCTGAGCCGATGCGGCGCCGCTGGGTGTGCGACTCGGGCGGCTGAACGCAGACCTCGCGCGGCGGAGCGCGGGACTCGCGCGGCCCTCGCGGGCGTGAGTTCCGCGAGCGCGGGGCGCGGCGAGCGTGAGCCATCGCGGCGCCGCTGAGCACGGGACTCGCGTGGCGGATCGTGGGACTCGCGAGACCCGCGAGTCCCACCTTCGAGGGCGGCGCCCCCGGGACCTACTCCGCGTAGCGGCGCGGCGTCACCACGCCCTCGCCGCTGGTGTCGTCGAAGCGGTAGACCTCCTGGCCGCGCACGAAGACCCGCATGGCGCGGTTCATCACGTCCAGCGGGTCGCCCGACCACAGCACGATGTCGGCGTCCAGGCCCGGCTTCAGCGAGCCGATCCGGTCGTCCAGCGACAGCATCGCCGCCGGGTTGACCGTCAGCGCCCGCAGCGCGGTCTCCGGGTCCAGCCCGTCCTTCACGGCGAGCGCGGCCTGGTAGACGAGGAAGTTGATCGGTACCACCGGGTGATCGGTGGTGATCGCGATCTTCACCCCGGCCCGCGCCAGGATGCCGGCCGACCGCAGCGTCCGGTTCCGCAGCTCGACCTTCGACCGCGTGGTGAACAGCGGCCCGAGGATCACCGGGACGTCCTTCTCCGCCAGCACATCGGCGATCAGGTGCCCCTCGGTGCCGTGGTTGACCACCAGCTTGTAGCCGAACTCCTCGGCGAGCCGGATCGCGGTCACGATGTCGTCGGCGCGGTGGGTGTGCTGGTCCCAGTACAGCTCGCCGTCGAGGACCTTCGCCAGGGTTTCCAGCGTCAGGTCGACGTCGAACGGCTTGCCCTCGGCCCGCGCGTGGTCGCGCTGCGCCGCGTAGTTGCGGGCCTTCGTGAACGCCTCGCGGATGATCGCCGCGACACCGAGCCTGGTCGACGGCGTCTGGTTCTTGTCGCCGTACACGCGCTTCGGGTTCTCGCCCAGCGCGCTCTTCACGCTGACCGCCTCGTCGAAGACCATGTCGAGCGCGGTGCGGCCCCACGTCTTCACCGCGACGGTCTGCCCGCCGATCGGGTTGCCGGAACCGGGCTTGATCACCACGCTGGTGACCCCGCCGGAGAGGGCGTCGTCGAAGCCGATCTCGAACGGGTCGATGCCGTCGATCGCCCGGAAGCGGGCGCCGTTCGGGTCGGTCATCTCGTTCGTGTCGTTGCCGGCCCAGCCCTCGCCCTCCTCGTGCACGCCGAGGTGGGTGTGAGCGTCGACGAACCCGGGCAGCACCCAGGTGCCCGACGCGTCCACCAGCTCCGCGTCCTCCGGGACGTCGACCTCCGCGGCCGTGCCGACCGCGGTGATCCTGCCGTTCTCGACCAGGACCGTGCCGCCGTCGATCGGGTCACCCTCGACCGGCACCACGTATCCGCCAACAATCGCCTTCACCATGGTCAGCCACGCTAACGGAACCGCTTCTCCAGGTGCACGAGGTGGTAGTGCGCCTCGGGGGTTCGTCCGGTTTCGACATATCCCAGCCGGGCGTACAGCCGCAGCGGGCCTTCGCTGAGCTCGCCCGTGAACAGCCGCAGCACCCGCACCTCCGGCGGCAGCCGGTCCTCGGCGGCCTTCATCAGCGCCGAGCCGAGTCCCGCGCCCTGACGGTCGGGCGCGACGACCAGCCGTCCGACCTCGCCCACCTCGCCCCGCAAACGGATCCGGACACTCGCGACCAACCGCCCCGACTCGCGGATGCCCCACGTGACCACGCCGGGATCGGTCAGCACGGCACGCAGCTCGTCGAGGGTCTCGACCAGCGGCGGCAGGTCGAGGCTCCGGTGCGCCCGCGCCTCGGTGACGAACGCGGCGCGCTGCAGGGTCAGCAGCTCGCCCGCGTCCGCTGTGCCAAGTCTGACCGGGTCAGCCATGGACGCGGATGCCCCAGCTGCCGGTCCACGAGCCGCCCGGCTCCAGCTCGATCAGGTCGGTGCCGGAGTTCAGCGCGTCGGCCGGGCAGGTCATCGGCTCGATCGCGACGGCGCGGCCGCGGCCGACCAGGTCGGTGGGCGTGAACACCTGCACCCAGCCGAAGTCCGGCCCGGCCCACACGTCGACGCTGCGCTCGCCGTGGGACAGCACGTGGTGGAACCGGCCGTCCTCGGCCGCGACGAGACCGCCGAACGCGGTGTCCAGGTCGACCTCGGCGAGAACCCGGCCCTCGCGGAAGTCGTACTCGGTGCCCGCGGTGTCCTGCTCGTCGCCGTAGGGCAGCTGCTGGTCACCCACGTAGGGGCGCACCCGGGTCGCCGGCAGGGTCAGCGTCAGCTCGTCGGTCGGCACGTCGCCGATGCGGAAGTACGGGTGCGCGCCGACGCCGACCCCGATGGCGGATTCGCCCTCGTTGCGGATCTCGTGGGTGACGGTCAGCTCGCGCGGCGCCAGGTCGTAGGTGATCCGCGCCTGCAGCGGCACCGGCCAGCCGGGCTGCTTCCCGACCTCGATCTCGAACGTGATCGACGATTCGGCGTGCTCGACGAGCGTCCACTCGCGGTGCCGGGTCAGGCCGTGGATCGCGTTGCCGCGGGCCTCCTCGGTGACCTCCAGCTGCTGTTCCTCGCCCTGGTAGGTCCAGCGCGCGGCCTTGGTCCGGTTGGGCCACGGCAGCAGGATCTGCCCGGCGCCCTTCGGCGGGTGCTCGTCCTCGGCGAAGGTCTCCAGGTAGGGCACGCCGCTGATCTCGAACGTCCGCAGGCCCGCACCGATCTCGGTGACGACGGCGCGCGCGTTGCCGCGGGTGATCTCGAACTGCTGTCCCGTGGGGTTGGCCATGCGACGAACATAGCGCCCGGAGAACTAACTAGACCGGTCGTCATAGTTTGGGCTACGGTGATGGTCATGGTCCGGAGAACCGACACCCGCAACCGCATGGTCGCCTCGGCCGCGGAGCTGTTCCACACGCAGGGCTACCACGCGACCGGGCTGAACCAGCTGGTCAGCGCCGGTGGCGCGCCGAAGGGCTCGCTCTACTTCCACTTCCCCGGCGGCAAGGAGCAGCTGGCCGCCGAGGCGGTCGCGTTCTCCAGCGAGAACATGGCAGCCCTGCTGCGCGCGACGCTCGACTCCGCGCCGGACGCCGCGACGGCCATCACGCGGGTGATCGACGCGCTGGGCCGCAACCTCGTCGGCTCCGGCTACCGGTCCGGCTGTCCGATCGCGACGGTCGCGCTCGACGCCGGCGACAGCGAACCGATCCGCCAGGCGTGCACGGACGGGTACACGTCCTGGCACGCCGTCATCACCGAGTACCTCGCGGGACAGGGCATCGCGGCCGGGAAGGCGGCGACGCTGGCGACCATCGCGCTCAGCGCCATCGAGGGCGCCCTGCTCCTGGCCAAGACCCAGCACGACCTCGCGCCGCTGCACGCCGTCGGCGAGCACCTGCGCGCCACCTTCGAACGGGAGCTGCCTTGAAGGTCCACCACCTCAACTGCGGAACCATGCGCCCGCTCGGCGGCCGCCTGATCGACGGCCGCGGCGGGTTCCTGCACCGCGCCGAGCTGGTCTGCCACTGCCTGCTCGTCGACACCGGCGCCGAGCTGGTGCTGATCGAGACCGGCGTGGGGTCGCCGGCCGTCGACCGCGCCGCCGAGTGGCTGGGCGCGAATTTCGTGCGCATGGTCGGCATGCGGACGTCGGTGGCGGAGACCGCCGCCGAGCAGGTCCGGCGGCTCGGCTACGACGTCGAGGACGTCCGGCACATCGTCCTGACGCACCTCGACCTCGACCACGCGGGCGGGCTGGTCGACTTCCCGCACGCCACCGTGCACGTCTACGCCGAGGAACTGCGGGCCCTGCAATCACCGCGCGACGCGAAGGAACGCCTGCGGTACAAGCAGGTCCACTTCGCACACGGTCCACAGTGGAGCAGCTACGCGGACACCGGCGAGGAGTGGTTCGGCTTCGGCGCGGTGCGGGAGCTGAAGGAGCTGCCGCCGGAGATCCTGCTGGTCCCGCTCGGCGGGCACACGCGCGGGCACGCCGGGGTGGCGGTGGACACCGGCGACGGCTGGCTGCTGCACGCCGGTGACGCGTTCTTCCACCACGGCCAGATCGACCCGGCCCGCCCACACGCCACCCCGGGCCTCGCTTGGTTCGAGGCCCGGGTGGAGACCGTGTCCGGCGCGCGGCGGGAGAACCACCGGCGGTTGCGCGAACTGGTGCGCGAACACGGCGACGAGGTCACGGTGCTGTCGGCGCACGATCCTTGGTTCCTGAGGCACGCATCGCGAACCAGTTGACCACCCACAGCAGGAGACCGACGCCGAGCAGGATCGCCGCGATCACGTAGTCCCGCGCCGGCCGGCCGGACAGCGGGCTCACCAGGTACAGGCAGAACACCGCGGCCAGCGCCGGGATGATGGTGGGTGCGCGGAAGTGCGGGTGGTCCACCTTCTCCCGGCGCAGCACCAGCACGGCGATGTTGACGATGGCGAACACCAGCAGCAGCAACAGCGCCGTCGTGCCGCCGAGCACCCCGATGTCCACGGTGGACACCAACACGATCGCGATGAGGCTGGTGAACAAGATCGACACCCACGGCGTGCGGCGCAGCGGGTGCACCGTGCCGAGCACCTTCGGGATGATCCGCTCGTTCGACATGCCGTAGAGCAGGCGGCTGGCCATCAGCATGTTGATCAGGGCCGAGTTGATGACCGCGAACAAGCCGATCGCGGAGAACACCTCGCGCGGGAAGCCGGGCGCGCCGACGTCGAGCACCTTCAGCAGGGCGTTGCTCTTCGCGGCGGACAGCTCGTCCGCCGGCACCAGCAGGGAGGAGGTCAGCGACACCAGCACGTAGATGGTGGCCGCGACGACCATGCCCCACAGCATCGCCTTCGGGAAGATGCGCACCGGGTCGCGGCACTCCTCGGCCATGTTGACCGAGTCCTCGAACCCGACCATCGCGAAGAACGCCAGCGAGGTCGCCGAGGTGATGGCGACGAGCGCGGTCTGGTCGGCGGTGTCGATCTCGACGAGGCGGCCGGCGTCGCCGGAGCCGTTGAGCACCGCCCACACGCCGACACCGATGATGATCAGCAGGCCGGACACCTCGATGCAGGTGAGCACCAGGTTCGTCTTCACCGACTCGCTCACGCCGCGGAAGTTGATGGCGGCGAGCCCGACGATGAACAGCGGCGCGATCAGCCAGCCAGGGAGGTCGACGAACTCCTTCAGGTAGGTGTTGGCGAACGCGATCGCGGCCGAGGACGCGGACGTGATGCCCGAGCACATCACCGCGAACGCGACCATGAACGTCAGGAACGGGATGCGGAAGGCGCGGTTGGTGTAGAGCGCGGCGCCCGCCGCTTTCGGGTACTTCCCGACGAGTTCGAGGTAGCTGAACGCGGTCATGAACGCGACCACGAAGGCCAGCAGGAAGGGCAGCCACAGCGCGCCGCCGACGCGTCCGGCCACCTGCCCGGTCAGGGCGTAGACGCCGGTGCCGATGATGTCCCCGACCACGAAGAACAGCAGGAGCTTCGGGCCGATGACCCGTTTGAGGGCCGGTTCCTGAGTAGCGTTCACCTCAGTCATGCCCGAGAAGTGTGCCCGAATCCGGATTGCCCGGCCACGCTTTCGGGGTAATGCCCGCCGTTTGGATCAACGCTGGGGGGTAACACCGGTGCGTCGACGGCTTTCGAAGGGGCACCGCCGAATGGCCGAGCGCCCGCGCGCCGCGCCCGCGGGGGGCCGGAGGACGATCCCGACGTCCTCCGGCCCCGGTGGCACGCGTGACCGGCCGGGCACCGGGTAACCGGAACCGTGGACGGTTACCTGGCGATCTACCTCAACGACCAGCTCGCGCTCGGCATCGGCTGGCGTGAGCTGGCCCGGCGGGCCGCGGGCAGCAACCGCGGCACCGAAGTGGGTGACGCACTCGCGCACGTGGCGACGGAGATCGCCGAGGACGTGGACACCTTCCGGTCGATCATGGACCAGCTCGGCGTGCGCCAGAACCCGCTCAAGACGGCCGCGGTGTTCGGGGCCGAGCGGCTCGCCCGCCTCAAACCCAACGGGCGGCTGCTGGCGTACTCACCGCTGAGCCGCTTCCTGGAACTGGAAGTGCTGACCATGGGGATCGACGGGAAGAAGCAGCTGTGGACCACGCTGCGGGACCTGGCCGGGCTCGCCGACCGGGTCCCCGGAGTCGATTTCGACGCGCTGATCGAACGGGCCGCGGGGCAGCGTTCGCTGCTGGAGCCGCACCGCGTCCAGGCGGGGACAGAAGCGTTCAGGGCCGGGTGATCACGCCGAAGTCCACTCCGGACGGATCGGTGATCGTCGCGATGCGGCCGTACACGAAGTCCTCCGGTTCGGTGGACTTCCCGCCCGCCGCGAGCGCCCGCGCGATCGTCTCGTCGGTGTCGGCCACCTCGAACGTCGTGGACCACCTGGAGTCCGCAGGGCCGGGCACGCCCATGATCCCGCCGACTTCGTGCCCGTCGGGGCGGCGGAGGAACGTGAAGTCCAGCTCGGGCAGGTCTGCGTTGCGGTCCAGCGTGAAGCCGAACACCTGCGGGTAGAAGGCGCGGGCGTGCTCGGGCCGCGCGGTGGTCAGGTCGTTGCGGACGAGCGAGCCGGGCTCGTTGACCACCTGGCAGCCGGGCAGCTCACGCCCCTGCCACAACCCGAACCGCGCGCCGACCGGGTCCACCGCCAGCGCGATCCGGGCGCGGTCGCCGAATTCGGCGGGACCCTCGACGACCTGCCCGCCCGCGGCGCGCACCCGCTTCGCGGTGGCGTCGCAGTCGGCGGTCGCGAGGTACGTCGTCCAGGCCGGGGCGCCTTCGGCGAACCCGGCGGCCACGCGGTCGCCCAGCAGGAACAGGTCGTCGCGCGTGGTCCACCCGAACACGGCGCGGTAGAACGCGGTGGCGCGCGGGAGGTCGGGGGCGGTGAGGGCCATCCAGGTCGGGGTGCCCTCGGGCTGGTTGGTGTCGACGGAGCTCATACCGCGAACGGTAGGAGCCGAGCAGGTCAGTTCCCGTCCTACTTCGCCACCGCCGCGGCCCGGTAGCGCCAGAACGCCGGCAGCAGCGCGACGGCGATCGCGATGAACACGATGACCAGCACCCCGCCACCGGTCGCGGCGGCGGCCGTGCCGACCGCGGCCGCGGTCCAGCCGTGCGTGAGGTCGGCGATCCGGGGCCCGCCCGCGACGACGACCGTGAACGCGCCCTGCATGCGGCCGCGCATCTCGTCGGTCGCGGCCATCACCAGGATCGCCTGCCGGTAGATCGCGCTGACCATGTCCGCCGCGCCGGCCAGGCACAGGAACACCACGGCGAGCCACAGCGAGCTCGACAGCCCGAACCCGACGATGGCCAGGCCCCAGGCGCAGATCGCGATCGTGACGGCGACGCCCTGCCTGCGGACGCGGCCGAGCCAGCCGGAGAACAGCCCGATGACCACCGAGCCGATCGGGATCGCCGCGTACAGCCAGCCCAGGGCGAGGCCACCGCCGGGCGGGTCGCCGAACGTGCGCTCGGCCATCTCCGGGAACAACGCGCGCGGCATGCCGGCGACCATGGCGATGATGTCCACGACGAACGAGGCGAGCAGGACCTTCTGGGTGCCCATGTAGCGGAAGCCGTCGAGGACGTCCTTCAGCCCGGCGGCCCGGACGGTGCCGGACAGCGGCGGCAGCGGGGGCAGCCGCCAGACCGCGTACAGGGCGATGACCAAGGCGATCGTGTCGATGAGGTAGAGCGTGGGCAGGCCGATCACCGGCATCAGGGCGCCGGCGGCCATCGGCCCGAACACCATGCCGAACGTGTTGACGGTGCCGGACAGCGCGGCCGCCGCGGGCAGCAGTTCCGGTTCGATCAGCCGGGCCACGATCGCGCTGCGGGTCGGCATGTTGATCGCGAAGAACGCCTGGTTGAACGCGAGGAGCACGAAGACGAGCCACACCGAGCCGACGTCGAAGAACGCCTGCGCCCAGAGCAGGGCGGACACGACGGCGATGCCGGTGTTGCCGACGATGAGCAGCTTCCGGCGGTCGACGGTGTCGGCGATCGCGCCGCCCCACAGCCCGAAAACGAGCAGCGGCACCAGCGCGACGATGCCGGTCAGGCCGACGTACCCGGACGAGCCGGTGAGGTCGAAGACCTGCTTCGGCACGGCGACGGTGGTGAGCTGGCTGCCGATCGCGGTGATCGCGGTGCCGGTGAACAGGCGCCGGAAGGCGGGTGTGCGCAGCGGCCGCACGTCCACAACGACCGATTTCAGCAGTTTGCGCTTCTTACCCCGTTGTGACCCCGCCTCGACACTCACAACCGACCAGTTTAGCCGCGCTAACTAAACAGCGCTGGTGATTTAGCTCGCCGGCAGCAGGGCGGGAACGCAGAACTCGCGGCGGCGAGATCCGCGGTCGGCACGGGTCAGGGGGCGACGCGCTCGATGTGCCACCCGTCCTGGGTGCGCACGTACCGGAGCCGGTCGTGCAGCCGGTTCTGCTGCCCCTGCCAGAACTCGACGATCTCGGGCCGGATGCGCCACCCGCCCCAGTGCGGCGGCAGCGGCACCTCCTCGACGTCGCCGAAGCGGCGCTCGATCGAGGACAGCGCGACGTCCAGGTCCCGGCGGCTCGTGACGACCTTCGACTGCGGCGACGCCCAGGCCCCGAGCTGCGAGCCGCGCGGGCGCTGCTTCCAGTACTCGGCGGTCTCCTTGACGTCGACCTTCTCCACCTCGCCGCGCACGGTCACCTGCCGCTGCAGCGCGTACCAGGGGAAGGTCGCCGACGCGTACCGGGTCACGGTCAGGTCGTGGCTCTTCTTCGAGGTGTAGTTCGTGTAGAACACGACACCGCGCTCGTCGAGGCCCTTGCAGAGCACGGTGCGGGAGGACGGTCGACCTTCGGCGTCGGCGGTCGCCAGCACCATGGCGTTGGCTTCGGCGACCCCGGCGGCGATGGCCTCGTTCAGCCAGTCCTGCAGCTGCTCGGTCCAGCTGCCGGCCAGGTCGGCCTCGTCCAGCGCCTTGCCGTCGTAGGCCACCCGCATGCCGGGAAGGCGTACCGCAACGTCGTCGATGTTTTCGACCTCTGGCATGTGCCAACCTCCGACCCGCTTACTCACCCGTAACAGCTCACGTTAGGGCCTGGGGGGCCACTCCGAAAGCCAGCGAACGGTGACACCTGCCACGGCCCAGCAGCTCCTCGGCGGTGACCGCGTCCGGGGCGAGCGCGGTGATCAGGTGCCCCGCGACCGGCAGCGGCGTCACCGCCCACCAGTCGCCGCTCGACGGCTCCACCACCTCGTCGCCGACCAGCAGCTCGGTCGCCAGCACGCGGCGCCCGGCGAGGACGGCGGCGCTGGCGTCCAGGGCCGGGTCGCCGACGGTGAGGGTCTGGTCCAGCACCGGCCTGCCGCCCGAGGTGACGCGCTGCGACGTGGTGAGCCGTCCGGGTGCTTCACCCGCGCGGCCGAGGACCAGCACCTCGCGCGTGCGGAAACGTGCGGTCCCGTCCAGGGTCGCGATCAGCTCCGCGGTGTGCCGGGCCCGCGCGGTGACCACGGTCGGTTCCGGCAGGTACGCGAGCGACCCACCGGCGCCGACCTCGACCCGCACGGACGACCTGCTGGCCGCCGCGGCAGGGCCGGGCAGCGCGAGCGTCGCGGCGACGCCGGACAGTCGCAGGTCCGCGCCCGGCCCGACGCAGACCTCCAGCACCAGCTCGTCCCCGCCGAGCGGGGAGGTCGCCGAGTTGACCAGGTGGACCTGGGCCGCGGGACCGGACGCGCGCCGCGGCACCAGGGTCAGCGGCGCCATCGACTTCAGCTCCCGCAGCACCGTCCGCCCGCCGGCGACCTCGGCCACGAGCCGGGCGTGCGCCTTCACCCGGCGAGCTGCTTGCGCACCCAGGCCGCCACGTCGGGCGCGTCCGGCGTGCGCACCAGCGACTGGGTGATCACCGGCAGCTCCCCGCGCATGCGGTGGGCGTCGGAGGTCATCACGTCCATGTCGGCGTTGACCAGGTGGGCGATGTCGATCTTGTTGATCACCAGCAGGTCGGCCGTCGTGACGCCCGGCCCGCCCTTGCGCGGCACCTTGTCCCCGCCCGCGACGTCGACCACGAAGATCTGGCTGTCCGCCAGGCCCCGGCTGAACACCGCGGTCAGGTTGTCCCCGCCGCTTTCGATGATCACCAGCTCCAGGCCGGGGAACCGCTCCTCCAGCCGTTCCACCGCGTCCAGGTTGGCGGTGATGTCGTCGCGGATCGCGGTGTGCGGGCAGGCGCCGGTCTGCACGGCCTCGATGCGCGCCGGGTCGAGCACCCCGGCCTTGCGCAGGAAGTCGGCGTCCTCGGTGGTGTAGATGTCGTTGGTCACGACGGCGAGGTCGATCTCGTCCCCGAGCGCCCGGCACAGCGCGGCGGTCAGCGCGGTCTTGCCGCTGCCGACCGGCCCGCCGATGCCGATGCGGAAGGCCCGGCCGCGGGACGGCGGCGCCTCGTAGCGGTCGGGTTCGGTGGCCGTCGGGTCGAAGTTGACCGGGTGCACGTGGCCGTGCCCGTGTCCGTGTTCAGCTGGCAAAGAGACGCACCTCTTCCTGGTGGTGGCGCAGGTGTGCTTCGGCGAGCAGGTCCAGCGCCGGTGATCCCGGGGACGGCAGCCGCGCCGGGTCGGTCCCGGCGCAGCCGGCCGCCTTGTCCGCCACGGCTTCCAGGTCGGGCGCGAGCGCCGCGACCACCGCGTTCACCGCGAACGGGTCGAACCCCAGCAGCCGGACCGCCGCGCTCGCCGGCCCGCTGACCGCGAGGTAGGCGACGGTCAGCGCCGCGTCCCGCGGCGTGCCCCCGGAGACGCCGGTGAGCGCGCCGGTGATGATCGGGTGGTGCGGGCGCGGGGTGGCGGCCAGCAGCTCGTCGATCACCGGGGACGGCCAGGCGATGCGACCGGCGCGCGCGGTGCCGCGGCCCTGGGCGCGTGAGGCCGCGCGCTGGGCCGGGGACGGCGTGCGGGCGTCGAGCTCCTCGTCCAGCCGCGTCCACTGCCTGCACCCGACGGACGCGGCGGCGAAGGCGGCGGCGAGGTACCCGGCCGTCCACAAGCGACCGTGCAGGAAGCCCGGCAGGTCGCGCACCTCGCGGATCAGGCCGCGCGCCACGGCTTCCTCCAGCCCGCCGGAGTGCACGTGGCCGCCGCCCGGGAACCGGGAGTCGGCAAGCAGGATCGCGGAGATGCCCATCAGAACAGGAAGTACCGCTGGGCCATGGGCAGTTCGGCGACCGGCTGCGGCTCGATCAGCTCGCCGTCCACGTGCACGGCGAAGCTGTCCGCGTCGACCTGGATGTCCGGCAGCGCGTCGTTGAGCACCATGTCGGCCTTGGTCACCCGCCGCACGTTCTTCACCGGCACCAGCGCGCGGGTCACCGGAAGTTCGGTGCCGAGCGCCTCCGGCGCGACGAAGTACAGGCTGCTCGCGGCGGCCACGGACGGCGCGGCGCCGAACATGGGCCGCGCGAGCACCGGCTGCGGCGTCGGGATGGACGCGTTCGCGTCGCCCATCGCGGCCCACGCGACGAACCCGCCCTTGAGCACGACGTGCGGCTTGACGCCGAAGAACTTCGGCTCCCACAGCACCAGGTCGGCGAGCTTGCCGACCTCGACCGAACCGATCTCGCCGTCCATCCCGTGCGCGATGGCCGGGTTGATCGTGTACTTGGCGACATAGCGACGCGCCCGCAGGTTGTCCGCCGCACCGTCGCCGGGCAGCGCGCCGCGGCGGCGTTTCATCACGTGCGCGGTCTGCCAGGTGCGGATGATCACCTCGCCGATCCGGCCCATCGCCTGCGAGTCCGAGCTCATCATCGAGATCGCGCCGAGGTCGTGCAGCACGTCCTCGGCCGCGATGGTGCTCGGCCGGATCCGGCTCTCGGCGAAGGCCAGGTCCTCCGGCACCGACGGGTTGAGGTGGTGGCACACCATGAGCATGTCGAGGTGCTCGTCAAGGGTGTTGACCGTGTGCGGGCGGGTCGGGTTGGTCGACGACGGCAGGAAGTTCGGCAGCCCGGCGACCTTGATGATGTCCGGCGCGTGCCCGCCGCCGGCGCCCTCGGTGTGGTAGGCGTTGATCGACCGGCCGGCCACCGCGTCCACAGTGGACTCCAGGAACCCGGCCTCGTTGAGCGTGTCGGTGTGGATCGCCACCTGCACGCCGGATTCGTCGGCCACGGACAGGCACGCGTCGATCGCGGCCGGCGTGGTGCCCCAGTCCTCGTGCAGCTTGAACCCGCCCGCGCCGGCCGCGAGCTGCTCCCGCAGCGCTTCCGGCCGGACGGTGTTTCCCTTGCCCAGCAGCAGGACGTTGACCGGCTGGCCGTCCATCGCCTGCAACATCCGGGCCAGGTTCCACGGCCCCGGCGTGACCGTTGTGGCCTTCGTGCCCTCCGACGGGCCGGTGCCGCCGCCGACGAGCGTGGTCAGGCCGGAGGCCAGCGCGGTGTCGACGAGCTGCGGGCAGATGAAGTGGACGTGGCAGTCGACGCCACCCGCGGTGAGGATCTTCCCGTTGCCGGACAGGACCTCCGTGGCCGGGCCGATCACCAGGTCCGGGTCGACGCCGTCCATGGTGTCCGGGTTGCCCGCCTTGCCGATGCCGACGATCCGGCCGTCGCGCACACCCACGTCGGCCTTGACCACGCCCCAGTGGTCGAGCACGACGGCGCCGGTGATGACCAGGTCCGGCGCGCCCTCGGCGCGGGTCGCCATGCCCTGGCCCATCGACTCGCGGATCACCTTGCCGCCGCCGAAGAGCACCTCGTCGCCGGAGCCGGCGCCCATGCTGCGGTCCTCGGTGACCTCGATGAGCAGATCGGTGTCGGCCAGCCGGATCCGGTCTCCGGTCGTGGGCCCGAACAGCTCGGCGTAGCGCTCGCGGTCGATGCTGGTCACTCGGCGTCCTTCCGCAGGCCCGGCACCACGCCGCGGCCCGCCAGCGGCACCAGGCCGACCTCGCGCTCGACGCCCGGCTCGAAGCGGACGGAGGTGCCGGCGGGGATGTCCAGGCGGTGACCGCGCGCGGCCGCCCGGTCGAATTCGAGCGCCGGGTTCGTCACCGCGAAGTGGTAGTGCGAGCCGACCTGCAGCGGACGGTCACCGGTGTTGCTCACCCGCAACCGCACGCGTGGGCGACCCGGGTTCAGCTCCACGGGTGATTCCGCCGGGATGATCTCTCCTGGACGCACTCGGTGCTCCTCAGACGATCGGGTCGTGCACGGTGACGAGCTTCGTGCCGTCCGGGAAGGTGGCTTCGACCTGGACCGAGTCGACCATCTCGGGCACGCCGTCGAGCACCTGCTCCCGGGACAGCACGGACCGGCCGCTGGACATCAGCTCGGCGACCGTGCGGCCGTCGCGGGCGCCCTCCAGGACGTGGTCGGTGATGAGCGCGACGGCTTCCGGGTAGTTCAGGCGCACGCCGCGCTCCAGCCGCTTCCGCGCCACGTCGGCGGCGACGTGGACCAGCAACTTGTCGCGCTCCTGGGGGCTCAGGTGCATGGGCTCAGGTCTATCACCGCGTGGACGGCGACACGCAGGCGCGAAACACAGGATTTACGTGCGAACGGCCCATCCGGCTGAATCGTTCTCGTAATCGTGACCGAAACCACCGCATTCTTCGATTGCCCCTACGCCGTTCGAGGGGCATGGTGTGGTCACCGTGCGACGAGGCGCCCCCGAGCGCGTCACGCGCGCGTAACAACTCCATGTCGGGGAAGAATGCGCAGCGAAAGGTTTCACCAGTGACTACCTCAGCGCCCGTTGCGAACAACACTGAACCGGACGACGGGTTCAAGCCCGGTCTGGAAGGCGTGGTCGCCTTCCGCACCCAGATCGCCGAGCCGGACCGCAACGGCGGCGCGCTGCGCTACCGGGGCGTGGACATCGAAGACCTGGCAGGCAAGGTCAGCTTCGGCGACGTGTGGGGCCTGCTGGTCGACGGCCACTTCGGCAACGGCCTGCCGCCCGCCGAGCCGTTCCCGATCCCGGTGCACACCGGCGACGTCCGGGTCGACGCGCAGGCCGCGCTCGCGATGGTCGCGCCGATCTGGGGTTTCCGGCCGCTGCTGGACATCAGTGACGAGGAGGCGCGGGACAACCTCGCGCGCGCCTCGGTGATGGCGCTGTCGTACGTGGCGCAGTCCGCGCGCGGCGTCGGGGTGCCTGCCGTGCCGCAGTCCGCGGTGGACGCGGGGCACACGATCACCGAGCGGTTCATGATCCGCTGGCGCGGCGAGCCGGACCCGGCGCATGTCAAGGCCGTCGACGCGTACTGGGTGTCGGCGGCGGAGCACGGCCTCAACGCCTCGACGTTCACCGCGCGCGTGATCGCTTCGACGGGCGCCGACGTCGCGGCCGCGTTGTCCGGCGCGATCGGCGCGATGTCGGGCCCGCTGCACGGCGGCGCGCCCGCGCGGGTGCTGCCGATGATCGAGGCGGTCGAGAAGGAAGGCGACGCGCGCAAGGTGGTCAAGGGGATCCTCGACCGCAAGGAGCGCCTGATGGGCTTCGGGCACCGGGTGTACCGGGCGGAGGACCCGCGGGCCCGCGTGCTGCGGCGGACGTGCCGCGAGCTGGGCGCCGCGCGGTACGAGGTGGCCGAGGCGCTGGAGCAGGCCGCGCTGGCCGAGCTGCGCGAGCGGCGCCCGGACCGCGCGATCGAGACGAACGTCGAGTTCTGGGCGGCGGTCATTCTGGACTTCGCGCAGGTCCCGACGCACATGATGCCGGCCATGTTCACCTCGGCGCGCACCGCGGGCTGGGCGGCGCACATCCTGGAGCAGAAGCAGACCGGCCGGCTCGTCCGCCCCTCGGCGAGCTACGTCGGCCCCGGCCCGCGCTCGCCGGAGGAGGTCGAGGGCTGGTCGGCGGTCAAGCCGCTGTAGTCCGTCGCGGAATGCCCCGGGATCACTGCGGTTCCGGGGCCTTTTCGCCGCGCGCCGTCACCGCGCGCAGCACCGGGCGCACCAGGACCGCGCCGGCCAGGAGGATCACGGCCGCGCCGAGGCAGGCCGCGCGCCAGCCGGAGCCGGTGCCGTAGAGCAGGCCGGCGGTGAAGGCGCCGATGGTGGCGCCGAGCAGCGTCGCGCTCTCGTAGATGCCCATCGCCCGGCCGAGGCTCACCCCCGCGGCCTCGGCCACGATCTCCTGCTCGACGGGGATCGCCGCGGCGAACGCGGCCGCCGACAGCACCCACATCCCGGCCAGCACCACCGGGTTGGGCGCGAACGACAGTCCTGCCGCGAAGACCGCGCTGCACCCCATCGCCAGCGACAGCACCGTCGTGCGGCCCAGCCGTCCGGTCACCTTGTGCAGGTACTCCGGCAGTGTCGTGTAGACGATGAACCCGGGCAGGAACACCCCGGCGATCTCGCCCAGCTCCAGGTGGTGCCCGCGCTGCAGGTGCATGAGCAGCAACAGGGCCACGCCCGCTTCGGCGAGCGCGGTGATCACCACGAGCAGCAGCATCGGCCGCAACCGCCTGCCCAGCTGCCCGAACCCCTGCCCGGTCGTCCGCGGCGCGGCCGGACCCGTCGGCGCGAGCATCACCACCGCCGCGACGGCACAGGCGGCCGCGCCGAGCCAGAACACGCCGCGGTAGTCGATGCGCGGCACCAGGGACATGGCGGCGACGAAGGCGATCCACGTGCCAGCGCCCTCGGCGGAGAACAGTTTGCTGAACGCGGCCTTGTCGTTGTCGAGCCCTTCGCCGACACGGGCGCGCAGCGCCACCCAGAAGATCGCCCCGCCAGCGCCGCCGAGCACCGCGGCCGCGAAAGCCGGCCCCAGCCCCGGAGTGACCGCGTACCCGGCGAACGACAGTCCATAGAGGACAGCGCCGATGGCGGCCAGCCGTCCGCGGTCGAAGCGGTCGGCCAGCACCCCCGCGAGCGGCCGCACCACGAACGACACCAGGGTCTCCAGCGCCGTCAGCGCCCCCACCCCGGCCGCGCTCGCGCCCAGCGCGCTGCCCGCCCACAGGGGCAGGAAGAAGTCCAGGACCTCGACCGGCCCGCGCGTCAAGGCCGCGGCCAGCTCGTTCTGACTCGCGCGGCGTTTCCCCTGCGCCATCGCAACCCCCAGGTTTTGAAGATACGATCGTATCTTAACGCGCGCGGTCAAACGATTTCGGCGACTCCGTCGATCTCGCACCTGGGCGTCGAAGTCGGCCGGATTTCGTGCGTGGCCGGGTCGAGCGGCCCCTGTCCGGAGGTGAAGACCAGGTCGCCGGCGCGCATGGCCTGGGACAGCGGCGGCTCGGTGCCGTCGGGGAAACGGACGAACGGAGCCATGCCGGTGTGGATTCTCTCGATCATGCGCGCCATCCCGCCGAACCTAGGATGGCAACCGTGCCCAAGATCGTGGACCGCGAGCAGCGCCGCCGGGAGATCGCGGAAGCCGTGCTCCGGCTGATCGCCAGGGAGGGCATCGAAGCGGTCAGCGTGCGCACCGTCGCCACCGAGGCCGGGCTCTCCGCAGGGGCCGTGCAGAAGTACTTCGCCACCCGCGACGAGCTGTTCCGCTTCGCGTTCGACCTCACCGGCGAGTACATCGAGCAGCGCTGGATGCGCGTCCCGCAGGGCCACCTGCTCACCATGCTGCGCGCGCTCGTCGCCGAGGCCCTGCCGCTGGACGACCAGCGCCGCGCCGAGGTCATCGTCGTCCTCGCGTTCGCGGCGCGCGCCGCGGTCCTCCCGGAGTGGGCGGACCACCTGCGCGAGGGCTACGAGTTCATGCGCGCGCAGACCGCCGACTTCCTCGGCCAGGCCCAGCGCCACGGGCACGTCCGCGACGACCTGGACGCGGGGAAGCTCGCCGACGTCGTCGTCGCCCTCACCGACGGCTTCGCCCAGCACCTGCTGCAGGCCCCGCCCGGGTCGGAGCTGCACCGCCGCCTGCTCGGCTCGCTCGAGTTCGCCCTCACGGAGCTGCTCGCGCCCCGCGCGGCAGAATGACGGCATGCTGCCCAGCACCGAGTTCGCCCTGCTCCGCCGCCTGTCCCTGGAACAGGTGAACGGCCGCGCGCCGTCGATGGTCGCCGCCGTCGTCCGCGACGGCGAGGTCGCCTGGTGGGGCGCGCGTGGCTCCGTCGACGGCGCCGCGCCCGACGACGACACCCAGTACCGCCTCGGCTCGATCACCAAGTCGATCGTCGCCGCGCTCGTGATGCGGCTGCGCGACGAGGGCCGTCTCGACCTCAACGACCCGCTGGACAAGCACGTGCCTGGCACGAGCTTCGGCGCCTCCACCGTCGGGCAGCTGCTCTCGCACACCGGCGGACTGACGTCGGAGTCCCCCGGCTCCTGGTGGGAGCGCAGCGAGGGCGGCGACTGGGCCAGCCTCGAGGCGAGCCTCGCCCGGGACGCGCTGAAGAACCGCCCCGGCAGCCGGTTCCACTACTCCAACGTCGGCTACGGCGTGCTCGGCGAGCTGATCGCCCGCCACCGCGGCACCGACTGGCTGACCGCGCTGAACCGCGAGGTCCTCGAACCGCTGGGCATGTCGCGCACGACGCCGCACCCCACCGGCAAGCACGCTCGCGGCTGGGCGGTGCACCCGTTCGCCGACCTGCTGCTGCCCGAGCCCAGCCCGGACGCCGGCGCGATGGCCCCGGCCGGGCAGCTGTGGTCGACGGTCCGCGACCTGGCCCGCTGGACCGCGTTCGTCGGGGGCGACAGCGCGGACGTGCTCAGCCCGGACACCGTCGCCGAGATGCGCGCGGTCGCCACGGTCGACGACGCCGACACCTGGACCTCCGGGTACGGCCTCGGCCTGCAGGTCCTGCGCCACCAGGGCAGGCGGCTGGCCGGGCACACCGGCTCGATGCCCGGGTTCCTCGCCTGCACGCTGGTCGACGAGGTCACCGGCACCGGCGCGCTGACCCTCGCCAACACCACCTCCGGCCCGGCGATCCTCGGACTGGCGGTCGACCTGATCTCGATCGCCGACGAGCAGGAGCCGAACCTGCCCGAGGAGTGGCGCCCGTCCGAGGTGGACCGGTCGCTGCTCACCCTCACCGGCCTGTGGCACTGGGGCCCGACGCCCTACCACCTGCGGCTGATCCCGGGCGGCATGCTGAGCCTCGCCCCGGTCAGCGGCATGGGCCGCGCGTCCCGGTTCCGCCCGGTCGCGCCGGACGAGTGGCTCGGGCTGGACGGCTACTACGCGGGCGAGACGCTGCGCGTCGGCCGCGACACCGACGGCACGCCGCGGCACCTGGACCTGGCGACGTTCGTCTTCACCCGCACCCCGTACGACCCGGCCGCGCCCGTCCCCGGCGGCGTCGACCCGGAGGGCTGGCGTACCGCATAGTGGGACCCGCCACCGCCGTCACGCGGCGGAAACGCGACCTGCGAGACTGGGTCCATGACCGATGAGCTGACCATTCCGGCTGAACTGAAGCCCTCCGACGGGCGCTTCGGCTGCGGACCGTCCAAGGTCCGGGCGGAGCAGCTGGCGAACCTCGCTTCCGAGGGCGCCGCCTACATGGGCACCTCCCACCGGCAGAAGCCGGTGAAGTCCCTCGTCGGACGGGTGCGCTCCGGTCTGTCCCAGCTCTTCTCCCTGCCCGACGGCTACGAGGTCGTGCTCGGCAACGGCGGCACCACGGCGTTCTGGGACGCGGCCGCGTTCGGCCTGGTGAACGAGCGTGCGCAGCACTTCACCTACGGCGAGTTCTCGTCGAAGTTCGCCAAGGTGACCTCGGACGCGCCGTTCCTGGGCGACTCGATCGTCGTCAAGGCCGAGCCGGGCAGCGCCCCGGAGATCGCCTACGAGCAGGGCGCGGACCTGGTCGGCTGGGCGCACAACGAGACCTCGACCGGTGTCGCGGTGCCGGTGCGCCGCCCCGCGGGCAGCGAGGGCGCGCTCGTCGCGATCGACGCCACCTCGGGCGCAGGCGGCCTGCCGGTCAAGGCCGAGGACTTCGACGTCTACTACTTCGCGCCGCAGAAGTGCTTCGCCTCCGACGGCGGCCTGTGGCTGGCGCTGATGTCGCCGGCGGCCATCGAGCGGGTCGAGAAGATCGGCTCCAGCGGCCGGTGGATCCCCGAGTTCCTGTCGCTGACCACGGCGCTGGACAACTCGCGCAAGGACCAGACGTACAACACCCCGGCGGTGGCGACGCTGTTCCTGCTGGCCGACCAGATCGAGTGGATGCTGTCCAACGGCGGGCTCGACTGGGCGGTGTCACGCACGCAGGACTCCTCGACGCGGCTGTACGAGTGGGCCGAGGAGACCAGCTACACCGTGCCGTTCGTGAAGGACCCGTCGCTGCGCTCGCAGGTCGTGGGCACCATCGACTTCGTGGACGAGGTCGACGCGGCGCAGGTCGCCAAGGTGCTGCGGGCCAACGGCATCGTCGACGTCGAGCCGTACCGCAAGCTGGGCCGCAACCAGCTACGCGTCGGCATGTTCCCCGCGATCGAGCCGGGCGACGTCACGGCGCTGACCAGCTGCATCGAATGGGTCGTCGAGCGGCTTGGCGACTAGTCCCAGCACCAGGAGCAGCAGGACGCCGGTGAGGACGTAGCTCTCGGCGAGCGGCCAGACGCTCCGGTGGTCCCACAACGGGCTGACCACGAACACCATTGTCGCGAGGGCGGCGGTTCCGAGCACCAGCGGCCGGAACCGCCGCCCTCGCCACGTCAGGACCCCGATCACCGGCGCCGCCCACACCCAGTGGTGGGTCCAGGACACCGGTGAGACCAGCAGCGCGCCGACCGCGCACGCCAGCAACGCCACCACGGCGTCGGCGCGCCGCATCACCAGCGCGGTGACGACGAGGGTGACGGCCACCGCGACCAGCCAGGCCCAGGTCGGCGCGCCGAGCCGGGCGAGCAGGCCGTGCAGCGACTGGTTGCCGATGTAGCCGGGGTCGCCGACCCGCTCGCCCTGGAAGACCAGTTTCGTCCAGTACGTGACCGAGGCCTGCGGCGCGATCGCCCACGCCAGGAGCGCGCAGGCGGCGAACGTCGCGACCGCTCGCCCGGCGGCCCGGAAGTCCTTGCGCAGCAAGAAGAACAGCACGAACGCGGCCGGGGTCAGCTTGACCGCCGCGGCGAGGCCGACCAGGAATCCGCGACGGCGGACCGGGGCGAGCGCGTCGACCGCGACGAGCAGCACGAGCAGCAGGTTGATCTGCCCGAACCCGAGTGTGGCGCGCACCGGCTCGCTGAACGACGCCACCGCCTGGACGATCAGCGCGGCGCCGCCGAACACGTGCAGCCGCCGGTCGTACCGGGAAAAGCACAACGCGAGCACGGCGCCGAGCGCGACGACGGACACGACGGTGATCCCGACGAGCGCGACATCGGGCGGAATCACCAGCAACGGCGCGAAAACGAACGCGGCGAACGGCGGATAGGTGAACGGCAGGAGTGTTCCGTTCCGCGTAGGCGGCAATGGGCCGTACGGGTCACCGCGGTCGAAGAACGCCTGCGCGCCGAGCCGGTAGACGTCCAGATCCAGGCCGTCCAACCGCTTCCAGGCCAGCAGGATCCCGACCAGCACGACTTCGATCGCCACTCCCGTGGCCAGCACCCTCCGCCCCACCGCGCAATACTCGCGGATCCTGATCACCGGGGTCCCGTCCGGGTGGCCGAACGGGTGGAATTGCTGCAAGATCAACCAAAAAGTGTCGGCGCGCCTGCCCCGTCAAGCGGACGCGCCGACCTACCGTGAACACCCGAAGGTGAAGTCAGGAGGAAGCGGATGCGGACGCTGAGAGTGGTCGGGCTGCACGAGGACGGTAAGTCCATCGTGTGCGAAGACCCAGCGCGGCGCGAGCGTTTCCTCCTGCCCGCCGATGAGAAGCTGCGCGCGGCCGTCCGGGGCGACGTGCCGAGGCTCGGGCAGATCGAAATCGAGACGGAGAGCCAGATGCGACCACGCGAGATCCAGGCCCGGATCCGGGCCGGCGAGTCGGTGCAGCAGGTCGCGGACGCCGCCGGGGTTTCGGTGGAACGGGTGGAGCGGTTCGCGTACCCGGTGCTGCTGGAGCGGTCCCGCACCGCCGAGCTGGCACAGTCGGCGCACCCGGTGCGCGAGGACGGCCCGGACGTGCGGACGCTCGGCGAGATCGTGGCGTACGCGTTCGGCGTGCGAGGCCAGGACTACTCGCAGGCGTCGTGGGACGCCTGGCGCGGCGACGACGGCCGGTGGATCGTGGCGCTCCGGTGGACCGCGGGCCGCTCCGACAACGCCGCGCACTGGCAGTTCTCGGCCGGCGCGCACGGCGGCACGGTCACGGCGCTGGACGAGCACGCCGAGGACCTGCTGGACCCGCACCGCACGCCGCGGACGCTGCGAGCGGTGGGCGCGGAGGCCGAGCCGCTGCCGGAGCCCGAGCCCGAGCCGGCGGACGAGCAGCCCACGCTCGACATCGACGCCCACCCCGACCCGACGGCAGCCAAGCCGAAGCCGAAGAAGAAGGCCCACCCAGCCGTCCCAGCCTGGGAAGACGTCCTACTGGGAGTCCGCAGCCAGCGCGGCTGACAGCCACGGGGTTGGCGCGAGTTTCCGCAACTCGGGCGAGTTCCGGCTAGCATCGGACACGTGACATTCGAGCGGATCACCGTGGACGCTGACCTGATGGGGGGTCAGCCGTGCATCCGTGGCCTACGGATACCCGTGGCCACGGTGATCGCCATGCTTGCCGACGGCATGACCGTGGACGAGATCGTCACCGAGTTGCCCGACCTCACGCCTGGTGACGTCGTGGAGGCGCTGCGGTTCGCCGCCGAAGCAGTACGGGAACGTGAGCTGCCCCTGAGGCACACCGCGTGAGGTTCCTCGTCGACAACAATCTGTCGCCTGCGGTTGCCAAGCTCCTCACCGACGCCGGACACGAGGCTGTCCACCTGCGGGAGTACGGTCTGCAGGCCGCTCCGGACCCGGTCGTGCTGGCCGTGCCCGCGACGAAGACCGGATCCTGATCTCGGCGGACACCGACTTCGGCACCCTCCTCGCCCGGGAGCACGCCGACCGTCCATCGGTGCTGCTCGTTCGCCGTCTCGTCGGTCGACGAGCTGCCGATCAGGCAGCCGTCATCATCGCCAACCTTCCGACGGTCGAGGACGATCTGGCGAGCGGTGCAGTCGTCGTGCTCGCCGACGATTGGCTCCGCGTGCGTCGTCTCCCATTACTGCCCTGATCGACTACGCGGAACCGGCCCCACACCAGACCGCCGCCCCGGCAGCAGCGACGCATGCCGCTGCCCCGGCCCCTCCCCATAACGCGAAGCCAGCCAATCGGCCACGACCCCGGTCCCGGCAGCGTAAACACCCTTGTGCGCCAGGTCCACGACGAGCTCCCGCCGCGGCCAGGTCCACGGCGGCGCCCCCACCCCGGTCGCGTTCTCCAGCGTCTGGTCGTTCGTCAGCCGGACCGCCCAGAACATGGCCGACGCCCACGGGCCGCGCAGCCCGGCCGTCGCCATCACGCCCCGCAGCGCCCCCAGCAGCGCGCCCTGCCCGAAGTGCATCGCCAGGTTCACCGACCGCCGCCTGCCGTCCGGCAGCCCGAGCAGCCGTGCGAGGGTCCGCCCCGGCACGTGCGAGTCCGGCCGTCCGGTGAACCGCTGCTCGACCTTCTCCGCCGCCGTCATCACGAGCACGCCCGCCAGCCCGGCGACCGCGCCCTGCGCTACCGCTCGTCCCCACATGCGGGCACGTCTACCCGCGCCGGGCGAATCGAACCACCGCCACGGGGTACTGGGACCTGGTGAAACGAATCCTCACCGCCGCCGAGTCCCTCCGCGCCGTCGACCCCGCCACCTCCGTCGCGGCCCGCGGCCTGCGCAAGGTGATCGGCCGCGGCGCCGCCGACCGCCTGCTCCGGGGCGCCTGGCTCGGCCACCCCGTGCACCCGCTGCTGGTCACGTTGCCGATCGGGGCGTGGCTGTCCTCGGCGGTGCTCGACCTGACCGGCCAGCCCGAAGCCGCCCGGCGCCTGGTCACGATCGGACTGGCCGCGACCCCGCCGACGGTCCTCACCGGCCTCGCCGAGTTCTCCGGACTGGACACCGCACAGCGCCGCGTCGGGGCGATCCACGCCGTCGCCAACACCCTCGCCGCGGGCTGCTTCCTCGCCGCGAACCGCTCCAGCCGCCGCACCGCCCGCTTCTGGGCCGCGGCCGGGCTGGTCACGCTCAGCGCCGGCGGCGCGCTGGGCGGGCACCTGTCCTACGCGCAGGGCGCCGGCGTTGGCCGCTGGTCATCCCTCCAGCCGGACGGCCAGTGAACCCGGCACCACCCCCGGGTCCGTCAGAACACGACGGCCAGCACGCCGAACCAGGACAGCACGACCCCGGCCGCCGCGCCCAGCGCCACCCACCGGATGATCGGCAGCTTCCGCGCCAGCCACAGCGACGGCGCGATCCCGGCGGTGACCACGACCGCCGCGACCAGCACCAGCCAGCCCGCGGTCTCCGCCGCCAGCGCGATCGCGAGCGCCATCATCGCGACGATCACCACCGCCGCCACGAACCCGGCCACCACCAGCCCGGTCGCCCACGGCGTCGGCTCGTCCCCGACCCCGGCGAACAGCCGCGGGGGCTCCTCGGCGCGCGGTGGCGGCGGCACGACCACCTGCTCCCCGGTCACCGGGTCCACGTAGTGCACCGGCGTGCCCATCACCCCGGCGACGCGCGAAGCCAGCTGCTGCCCGCGCCGGGACACCACGGTCGCGGCCTCGCTCGGGTCGTTCGCCGATCGCCGCAGCGCCGCGGCGACCTGTGCCCACTCGTGCAGCGCGTCGGCCAGTTCGACACCCAGCGCGAGGCTGTGGGGGTCGATCTCGCGCGTGTACACGTCACCGTGCCCCTTGAGCACGGCGCGGTCGCCGCGGACCCGCAATTCCACGCATGCACCTTTCCGGCCGTCGCGCCAGGACGTCGTCAATTTACCGCTGCGGCGAGCTCGTAGAAGGCCACCGCCGCGGCAGTGGCCACGTTGAGCGAATCGACGCCTTCGCTCATCGGGATCCGCACCGCGACGTCGGCGCTGTCCAGCGCTTCCGCGGTCAGGCCGGGCCCCTCCGAGCCGAGCAGCAGCGCCGTCCGGCCACCGTCGGCGGCCACCTCGCGCAGCGTCCGCGAGTCGGCGCGGGGCGTCAGCGCCGCCACCCGGAACCCCGCCGCCCGCACCCGCTCAAGCCCGGACGGCCACGGCGTCAGCGCGGCGAACGGCACCCGCAGCACGTTGCCCATCGACACCCGCACGCTCCGCCGGTACAGCGGGTCCGCGCAGCCGGCGCCGAGCAGCACCCCGTCGACCCCGAGCGCGGCCGCGTTGCGGAACAGGGCGCCGATGTTCTCGTGGTCGCCGACGCCCTCCAGCACGGCGACCACCCGCGACCGCGCGAGGATCTCGTCCGCGTCCGGCTGGGGCGCGCGGTCGGCCACCGCGAGCACGCCCCGGTTGAGGTGGAACCCGACGACCTTCGCCATCACCTCGGCCGACGTGACGTACGCCGGCACCGGCACGTCCGCCAGGTCGGGCGCGAGTTCTTCGATCCGCCGCTCGACGCCCAGCAGGGCCCGCGGCGGGTACGCTGACGCGAGCAGGCGCCGGACCACCACGGTGCCCTCGGCGATCACCAGGCCGCGCCCGCCGGGCCGGTCCGGTCGCCGGTCCGCCGTGGAGAGGTCCCGGAAGTCGTCGAGCCTGGGATCACCCTCGTCTTCGGTTCGCACGATCTGCGCCACGGCATGAAGTCTGCGGCTTCGGGGTAGATCCTCCGTCGTCGGGGTGGGTGCTCCGAACGTCATGCGTACCACTGGGCCGAACGGAGCAGCAGGGGCCGCGGTGGGGCGCGTCGCAGCGGAGCCACCGTTTTGGCCGATGACCCCGCGACGATCGCTGTGCGACCGTTGTCGGCCGGGGTGCCGCGGCGATCACCACAGCCGCGGCCGAGGACAAGAGCAGGGATGGCATGGGCAAGGACGTGTCGGCGGAAACCTTCAGCCCCCGGGACCGGGCGCGGTACCGGCACAAGCTCCAGCGGTGCCTGGACACCCTGGCCAGGATGCTCGCCGACGACAGCTTCTCGTTCCCGCGAAGACACATCGGGCTCGAGGTCGAACTGAACCTGGTGGACGACCGGCTGCGGCCGTCCATGTCGAACAGCGCCGTGCTGGAGGCGCTGGACGACGAGTCCTTCACCACGGAACTGTCGCAGCACAACATCGAGCTGAACGTGCCGCCGCGCCCGCTCGCCGGGAAGTCCGCGATCGAACTGGAGCACGACCTGGTCGGCTACCTGGGCGAGGCCGACCGGAACGCGACGGCCGCGGGCGCGCGGCTGGCCGTGATCGGCATCCTGCCGACACTGGCGCAGGACCACTTCGACCAGAAGTGGATCACCAACAACACCCGCTACACGCTGCTCAACGACCAGATCTTCGCCGCCCGCGGGGAGAACATGACGCTGTCCATGGACGGCGCCCCGCTCGGCGGGCACAACCCGGAGCGGTTGCGCGCCTACTCCGAGTCCATCCTGCCCGAGGCCGCGTGCACGTCGGTGCAGTTGCACGTGCAGGTGGCGCCGGAGGAATTCGCCACGCACTGGAACGCCGCGCAGTGCCTGGCGGGTGTGCAGGTGGCGGTCGGCGCGAACTCGCCGTTCCTGCTGGGCAAGGCGCTGTGGCACGAGACCCGCATCCCGCTGTTCCTGCAGGCCACCGACACGCGCCCGGAGGAGCTGCGCAACCAGGGCGTGCGGCCGCGGGTGTGGTTCGGCGAGCGGTGGATCACCTCGATCTTCGACCTGTTCGAGGAGAACGTCCGCTACTTCCCCGGTCTGCTGCCGGAGACCGACAGCGAGGACCCGCTGGACACGCTGGAGTCCGGGCAGGCGCCGAAGCTCACGGAACTGATGCTGCACAACGGAACCGTGTGGCGCTGGAACCGCCCGGTGTACGACGTGGTGGACGGCAAACCGCACCTGCGCGTGGAGAACCGCGTGCTGCCCGCGGGCCCGACCGTGCTCGACATGATGGCCAACGCGGCGTTCTTCTACGGCGCGCAGCGGGCGCTCGCCGAGGCGGAGCGTCCGGTGTGGACACAGATGTCGTTCCAGGCAGCGGAGGAGAACCTGTACGCCGGCGCGCGCAACGGGTTTGACGCGCAGCTCTACTGGCCCGGCCAGGGCTGGGTGCCGCCGGACGAGCTGGTGCTGCGCGTGCTGCTGCCGCTCGCGGTCGAGGGGCTGCGCAGCGCGGACGTGTCCGAAGCGGCCATCGACCGCTACCTCGGCGTCATCGAGCAGCGCTGCCTGACCCGCCGCAACGGCGCGTGGTGGCAGCGGGCGGTGGTCACCGGGGCGGAGGACCGCGGCGAGGACCGCGAGACCGCGTTGAACACCATGCTCGGGCGCTACCTGGAACTGAGCCGGAGCGGCGAGGCCGTGCACACCTGGCCCGTGGACACTCCGTGATCAACCGGGCTCTGTTCGGGTCAATCCGGCCTTGTTAGGGTAGCCTAAGTGACCGATGTCGCTTACAGTGCCACTCATGGCGGCTCCCCTCGCGGTTGACTCGGACCTGACCCAGACCCCGTTCTCGACCACCCTGAGGGAGTCGACACGGCGGGCGCACGACCGAGCGCACCACTCCCGGTACATGCGGGACCTGTTCAACGGCGACCTGGACCTGACCGAGTACGCCCGGCTGGTGGCCCAGTACTGGTTCATCTACCAGGCGATCGAGGAGGCCGCGGACGCGATGCGCCGCGACCCGGTCGGCGGCCGGTTCGTGTTCGACGAGCTGCGCCGGGTGCCCGCGCTGGCGGCCGACCTGGAGTTCCTCTACGGCGAACAGTGGCGGGACCGCGTCACGCCGGTCCCGGCCACCGAGGACTACGTGCGCCGCATCCGGTCGGTCGCCTTCGACTGGGCAGGCGGCTACGTGGCCCACCACTACACGCGCTACCTCGGCGACCTCGCCGGCGGACAGGCGGTGCGCAAGCTGCTGGCCAAGGCCCACGGCGTCGAGGGGCCGGGCGCGCTGTTCTACCACTTCGACGACATCGACAACGTCCCGGCGTTCCGGAAGCGGTACAAGGCGCTGCTCGACGACACCCCGTGGACCGGGGCCGAGCGCGACCGGATCGTCACCGAGACACTGGTGGCGTTCGAGTTCAACATCGCGGTGCTCGACGACCTGGCCCAGTGATCATCCGCACACCCCGTTGACCTCCATCTAGCTGGAGATTGCAGGGTTGGGACATGACCGGTTCCCGCAGTGCGGACAGCGGCTCCCCAGTTAGCTTCCCGCGCGCGCGAGGACTAGGTTTTGATACCGCAAGGGACTCTGCGTCAGACAAGAAGGAGGGCTGATGGCCCGCTACGAGCTTCCTGACCTCGACTACGACTACGGCGCGCTCGCCCCGCACATCTCGGGTCAGATCAACGAGCTGCACCACAGCAAGCACCACGCGACCTACGTCAAGGGTGCCAACGACACCCTGGACAAGCTCGCGGAGGCTCGGGACAAGGGCGACTTCGGCTCGATCGTCGGCCTGGAGACCACGCTGGCGTTCAACCTGGCCGGGCACGCCAACCACGTGGTGTGGTGGAAGATCCTGTCCCCCGAAGGCGGCGACAAGCCGACCGGCGAGCTGGCCTCGGCGATCGACGAGGCGTTCGGCTCGTTCGACAAGTTCCAGGCGCAGTTCAACGCCGTCGCCACGACGATCCAGGGCAACGGCTGGGCCGCCCTGTCGTGGGACCCGATCGGCAAGACGCTGATCACGCAGCAGCTGCGCGACCACCACAACAACCTGATCCTGCCGACCGTGCCGATCCTGCTGGTCGACGTGTGGGAGCACGCCTTCTACCTCGACTACAAGAACGTCAAGGCGGACTACGTCAAGGCGCTGTGGAACGTCTACAACTGGGGCGAGATCAGCAAGCGCTTCGACAACGCCGTCTCCGGCGGCAACGGCCTGCTCCTCTGAGCGAGCCTGATCGAGGGGTCCTTCCGCGCACCCGCGCGGACAGGGCCCTTCTTTTTTTCCGCTTGACCTCGACCACAGTGGAGGGTGCAGGCTGGCTGCCATGGATGTCGACGCGTACCTGGCCCGCATCGGAGCCGGCCGTCCCGCCGCCCCCACCCCGGCGGCGCTGCGGGAGCTGCACGAAGCCCACCTGCTGGCGGTTCCGTTCGAGAACCTCAGCGTGCACCTGCCCGAGCGGATCGTGCTGGACGAGGACGCGTTGTTCGACAAGGTCGTCCGGCGCCGCCGCGGCGGGTTCTGCTACGAGCTCAACGGCCTGTTCGCGGCCCTCCTGCGTGAGCTGGGCTTCCCGGTGACCCTGCTGGGCGGGCGCGTGTTCGGCGGCGGGCAGTGGGGCCGGCCGCTGGAGCACCTGGCGCTGCGGGTCGACCTGGACGAGCCGTGGCTGGCCGACGTGGGCTTCGGCCGCTTCGCCCGCCACCCGCTGCGGCTGACGGCGTGCGAGCCGCAGACCGACCCCGAGGGCGAGTTCCTGGTGGTGGACGCGCCGGACGGGGACATCGAGGTGCGGCTGAACGGCGAGCCGGCCTACCGGCTGGAGAAGCGGCCGCGGCAGCTGTCCGACTTCGGCCCGACCTGCTGGTGGCAGGCCACCTCGCCGGAATCGCACTTCACGCAGAACGTGCTGAGCACGATCTCGACGCCGTCCGGGCGGGTCACCCTGGCGGGCGACAAGCTGATCGAGACAGTCGACGGCAAGCGGGCCGAGCGCGAGCTGAGCGACACCGAGAAGGTCGAGGCCTACCGGGTGCACTTCGGGATCGACATGAACGAAGCCCCGGTGCTGGGATCCTTCCCGGCACCGGGGCTCCGCCCGTTCCCGAACTGACTGCCGCTCCCACCACGAAGCGGACAAGCATTAGGTTAGCCTAACTTCACCAACCCCCGCAAGGGGCCGGTTCCGGGAGATCGTCCGTTCACCCGTCGGCGTGATCGCGGCGGACGATCGCCCGTTCCAGCAAGCCGTGGAGCGCGCGCTGCTCACCGGCGTCGAGAGCGGCGAGCGGTGAGTCGCGCACGAGGAGATCGAGGAGCTTGCCGCGCAGCTCCTCGCCCTTCGCGGTGAGGACCAGCTGACGGGCGCGGCGGTCGGTGGGGTGCGGCCGGCGCTCGACCAGCTCCAGCTTCTCGAGCTTGTCCACGACGAAGGTGGCGTTGGACGGCTCGCAGCTCATGCGCTCGGCCAGTTCGCGCATGGTCATCGGCCCGGTCATCTCCCGCAGCGCCGTCGCCTGCGGCGCGGTGAGCCCGAGAGCGGCGGCGCGTTCGCGCACGTGGTCGGCGATCTGCTGGGCCAGCCCGTTCACCAGCCCGCACAGCTCGCGTTCGGCGATGACCTGCGGTTCCATGCTCCCATCGTAGTGATCCGTCAAGCCAGTACATTTTCAGCTTGAATGTTTCAAGCTTGATGCTTTACGGTCGGACGCATGATCACCTCTTCCGACGAGCGCCTGCGACGGCAGGCCGGCATCCACTCAGTGCGGCTGGGCGACACGAAGGTGACGTTCGTGCCGGACGGCGTCGTGCACCTGCCGGCGCGCGGCTGGCTGCCGGACACCACCGACGAGTTCTGGCACGCGCACCCGGAGTACCTGGACGACTCCGGCCACCTGGTGGCCAGCATCGGCGGGCTGCTCGTCGAGCACGGCGACCGCGCGCTGCTCATCGACGCCGGCTTCGGGCCGGAGTCCCTGCCGCCCGATCCGGGCACCCCGCGCGGCGCGATCCGCGGCGGCGCGCTGCCCGCGAACCTGGCCACGCTCGGCCGGTCCCCGTCGGAGATCGAGGCGGTGGCGTTCACGCACCTGCACGCCGACCACACCGGCTGGGCCTGGCACCCCGCGCCCGACCGGCCCGTCTTCGCGCACGCCGACTACGTGGTCGCCGAACCGGAATGGGCCGCGCGCGACGCGATGGCACGCGACATCGCCGCGCTGGCGCCACAGGTCCGCACGGTGCGCGACGGGGAGGAGATCTTCCCCGGCGTGCGGATCCGGATCAGCTCGGGTCACACCCCGGGGCACGCCGAGTACGTGATCACCGGCGGCGGGCAGCGGCTCATCGCGTTCGGCGACGCGCTGCACTCGCCGGTCCAGGTGGACCACCCGGAGTTCTCGGCGGCGGTCGACCACGATCCCGTCCACGCCGCCGCCCATCGCGCCCGCCTCGTCGCCGAACTGTCCGAACCGGACACGATCGGGTTCGGCATCCACTTCGCCGACGTGGTGTTCGGGCGGGTCCGGCGGGACGGCGGCGCACCGGCGTGGCATCCCCTTCCCCCAACCGGGGATCACTGATCGAACTCGCTCGGTCACCGGATAGCGTTTGCCGTGTGAAGACGTCGACAGTGATCGCGATCGTGCTCGGCGTGCTGCTGTCCTTCGCCTCCGTCGCCGGCGCGGCCGGGTACCTGTGGTCGCAGGGCAGCGACGCGCCGCCGCCCGCCCCCGGCCTGCCCGCCGTGTGGCCCGGCAAGGACGGCGAACTGCCGCGCCGCGTGCCGATGCCCTCCGGCGAGATGCTGGCCGCGCTGCCCGCGGGCAGTTCCGGTCACGTGCTGTGCCAGGCGTTGTCGGAGCAGCGCTGGGAAGCGGTGCTCGGCGGGGCCACGCTGCGCGAGGTGCGGGGCAGCGTCTGCCACCTGGTCACCGGGAGTCTCGACGTCACCCTGCGCCTCGACAACGTGCCCGCCACCCTGCGGTCGCCGCAGTCGGTGACGGTGTCCGGGCGGGCCGCGGAGGTCGAGTCGAGCGGCACCGTCAACGCGCGGCTCAACGTCCACCTGGTCGACGACGCGCCCAGTGGCGAGGTCCACCCGTACCTGCGCTTGGACATCACGCGATACGCCGTCACGCGCCCGGGCCTCACGCTGGATGACCTCGCCATGTCGATCGCGCGGGACGTCATCGACACGACCATGGCGCCCGGCCCGGACCTGCCCGCGCAGGGCCGCGACGCGGTGATCGCGATGCGGACGACCGAGCCGGTGCCGGGCTATGGCATCCAGGACGCGCCGTGGCCGGTGGTGTCGTGGCAGCTGTGTACGCAGCTCGCGAAGGCGATGGGCACGAGCCCGTCGACGGCGAAGCCGAGGTTCGACGGCCGCTGCACGGTGCGCACGGTGCAGGCGACCCTGACGGACGACGTGACGCCGCGCGCGTACCCCGACACGCTGGCCGGCCACCCCGCCCTGATCACCGACGAGGTGGTGGCGGTGAAGCTCGACGAGAACTCGAGCCAGGAACTGGCGTTCACCGGCACAGGGCGCGACCTGAAGTCACTCGCGGAGACGGTGCTACCCGCCCTCCTCGGACGCTGAGCCCCAGCGTCCGAGCACCGGTGTGCCCGACGGGGTGTGGACGGTCAGGTCACTCGGGTGATCCAGGCACTCGGCCCGAAGGTCGCCCCCACACACGTCACAAGTCACGACACCGAGCGACGCCCGGGCACCGGCGCGTCAGGCGGCCTGCGACCGGTCCGAGCGGCGCCGCGGGTTGAGCACCCGCAGGCCGGCCAGCCGCACCGGCGTCGTCATGCCGCCTCGGCGGGCCAGCACCGCCGCGCACGCCACGGCGGCCACCGCGGAGATCACGCCGCCGATGAGGAACGGCGACCGGCCGCCGAAGGTGTCGGCCATCCACCCCACCATCGGGCCGCCGACGGGGTTCCCGCCGATCAGCACCAGCACGTAGAGCCCCATGACGCGGCCGCGCATCTCCGGGCTCACCGACGTCTGCACCAGCGAGTTCGCCGTGTTCAGGAACGTGATCGTGGCGAACCCGAGCGGGATCAGCGCGATGCCGAACGCCAGGTAGGTCGGCATGAACCCGGCGACGAACTCGACCGCGCCCAGGCTGAACGCCGCGATCAGCAGCAGCCGCACGCGCGGACGGCCCCGCGCCCCGCGCCGGGCGGCCATCAGCGAACCCGTGAACGTCCCCACCGCGAGCAGCGTGGACAGCAGCCCGTACCCGTCGGCCTGCGTGCCGAACACGTTGCCGGCCACGATCGCCAGCGACGTGAAGAACGTGATGCCGAAGGTGCTGACGAAGAACACCAGCACCATCAGCGAAACCAGGTCCGACCGCCCGCGCACGTAGGCCAGCCCCTCGCGCAGCTGCCCCTTGGCCCGCGCGACGGCCGGGCCGCGGAACAGCTTGTCCGGGTCCATCAGAAGCAACCCAGTGATCACGGCCAGCGTGCTGACCGCGTTCGCCAGGAACATCCAGCCGGTGCCGACCCACGTGATCGCGAACCCGGCGATGGCGGGCCCGACGATCCGGGCCATGTTGAACACCGACGAGTTCAACGCGACCGCGTTGGTGATCTGCTTGCGCCCCACCATCTCCGCGACGAACGACTGCCGCGCCGGCACGTCCAGCGAGCTGAAGATGCCGAGCACGAAGCACAGGAGGTAGACCTGCCACAGCGTCACCACACCGGACACGTCGAGCAGCCCGAGCACCAGCGCCTGCACGCCGATGCCGCTCTGGATCGCGATGCACAGCTTGCGCTTGTCCACCCGGTCGGCGAGGACACCGGCCCACAGGGACAGCATCAGCGTCGGCAGGAACTGCAGCGCCACCGCGATCCCCAGCGCCACCGGGTTGTTCCCGGACAGCTCGAACACGAGCCAGTCCTGGGCGATGCGCTGCATCCAGGTGCCGACGTTGGAGATGATCTGGCCGGAGAAGAACAGCCGGTAGTTGGGCACCCGCAGCGAGGCGAACATGCTCGCCTTCGGCTGCGCCTTCTCCTCGGGCTCCGCGGGCTCAGTGGGTTCCGGGGCCGCGGCGGCGGCGGACTTGGGCCGCATCCGGCCGGACGGCGCGGTGCAGGCGGCGCGGTCGGCGGGTGGCGCCTGGCCCCGGGTACCTGTGTTCGTCAGTTCGGACTGTCCGTCAGTACCCGTGTTGAAGCCCACCGTTATTCGTTCCCCGCCATCCTGTCGATGATCTCGGCGGCGCGGGCGAGCACTTCCCGCTCCTCGCCGCTCAGTTCTGCCAGCTTCCGGTCCAGCCAGGCCTCGCGCACCGAGATCGTCTCCCCGACGAACGCCAGTCCCCGCTCGGTCAGTGCGACGATCGACTGCCGCCCGTCCGTCGGGTGCGGGCTCCGCTCGACGAACCCGAAGTCCTCCAGCGCCGCGATGACCCGGGTCATCGACGGCGGCTGGACGCCTTCCTTCGCCGCGAGCTTGCCCGGCGTGAGCGGTCCGCACTTGTGCAGCGTGGACAACGCCGCCAGCTGCGTTAGCGAGACGTTCTCGTCGGTGCGCTGCGCCCGGAGCTTGCGGTTCAGCCGCACCACCGCGAGCCGCAACCGGCTCGCCAGGGCAGGCTCCCGCATATCGGACACATAGTTAGCATACCTTACGATCAATCGACCCCGCGGGTGAAATCGATCGCATCACCGGCGACGGTCGAACCAGGTGACCACCACGCCGTTGTCGAACGACTTCCGCTCGGTGACCGCGAAGACCGTCGGGTCGAACTTGCCGTCGACCATGGGGATCCCGTCCCCGGCGACCACGGGGTAGCTCTTGACCACCATCCGGTCGATCTCCGGCCACACCGCCCCGGCCAGCTTGCCGCCGCCGCAGAGCCAGATGTCCTTGCCCTCCTCCTGCTTGAGCGCGCGGACCAGGCCGAGCGGATCGCCGGCGACGACCGTGACCGCAGGGTCCGGGGAGGGGCCGAACGTGCTCGACACGACGTACTGGCGCAGGTGCGCGTACGGGCTGGTGAACCCGAGATCCAAGCCGGGACGGTAGGCCCCGAGTCCCATCACGACCGTGTCGAACTGCCGATTGGGCGCGTCCTCCAGACCGAACGCGGCTCTCATCATCGTCGGAACGGTCTCCGGGAACCGCTCGTTCATCCACGCGCTGTACGCGGCGGCCTGCCCCTCGTCGCCCTGCGGGTAGAAGTCGTACTCGCCGCCGGGACCCGAGATCCGGCCGTCAATGGTGACCGCGATGTAGTAGACCAGCTCTCGCATGAAGTGCTCCATCCGTAGTACTATGTCTGTAGTGGTTCGACCGTAGTACTACAACTGGAGTGGTGTCAAATGGTTCGCAGGAACGAGGAGCGGCGGGCGGCACTGCTGGACGCCGCGATCGAGGTGCTGGCCGCCGAGGGCGCACGCGGGCTGACGTTCCGCGCCGTCGACAAAGAGGCCGCGGTGCCTGCCGGCACGGCCTCCAACTACTTCGCCAACCGCGACGACCTGCTGTACCAGATCGCCCAGCGGTTCTACGAGCGCATGGAACCGGACGCCGCGACGATCGAGCGGCAGCGGACGGCGCCGCGGGACCGGGCGACCTACACCCAGCTCATGCGCGAACTCGTGGCACGGATCAGCGCGTTCCCCAGCGGCTACCTCGCGCTGCTCGAACTACGCCTGGAAGCCACCCGCCGCCCCGAGCTGCGCAAGCTGCTGACCGAGCGCGTGCGCGCCGACGTCGACGCGAACGTGACCTACCACGAGCAGTCCGGGCTGCCCGGCGACGCGACCGCGGTGCGGCTGCTGATCCTCACCCTCAGCTGGATGATCGTCGAGCAGCTCACCCTGCCGGACGTGTACGGCGAAGCCGAGCGGGACGAGCTCATCGCGGCCGCGGTCGAGCGGCTCGTGGCGGAGTGACTCAGCCGATCGCGTCCTGGATCGGCCCGACCGCGAAGTAGGCCACGAACGCCACGGCGATGACCCACAGCAGCGGGTGCACCTTGCGCGCCCCGCCGGTCACCGCCTGGATCACGACGTAGGAGATGAACCCGACGCCGATCCCGTTGGTGATCGAGTAGGTGAACGGCATGACGACGATCGTCAGGAACGCGGGCAGCGCGATCTTGAAGTCGGTGAAGTCGATCTCCCGCACCTGGCTGATCATCAGCGCGCCGACGACCACCAGCGCGGGCGCCGCGGCCTCGACCGGGATCACCTCGTACAGCGGCGTGAAGAACATGGCGGCGAGGAACAGCAGCCCGGTGACCACGTTGGCCAGCCCGGTCCGCGCGCCCTCGGCGATGCCGGACGCCGACTCCACGAACACGGTGTTGGAGCTGGACGAGCCGACACCGCCGGCGACCGCGCCGAGGCTGTCCACGAACAGGGCCTTGCCGGTGTTGGGCAGCTCGCCGTCGCGGTCCAGCAGACCGGCCTCCTTGCCGAGGCCGGTCATTGTGCCGATGGTGTCGAAGAAGTCGGTCAGGATCAGGGTGAACACGATCAGCGCGGCGGTGATGGCCGGGACCTGCACCCACGCGTCGAAGTTCACCTTGCCCAGCAGCGAGAGGTCCGGCAGGCCGGCGATCTGGTCGGGCAGCGCCGGGTATCCGAGGTTCCAGCCCTTCGGGTTGGTGCCGCCCGCCGGGCCGGCGTTGACGATCGCCTCCAGGATGATCGCGATCACGGTCGCGACCAGGACGCCGATGAGGATCGCGCCGCGGACCCGCCGCGCCACCAGGACACCGGTGATCAGCAGCCCGATCACGAACACCAGCGTCGGCCAGCTCGCGATCGACCCCCCGATGCCCAGCCCGACCGGGACGGTGGTGTTCGCCGCGTCCGGGATTCGTCGCACGAAACCGGCGTCCACCAGGCCGATCAGCGTGATGAACAGGCCGATGCCGACAGCGATCGCGGCCTTCAGCGCGGGCGGCACGGCGCGGAACACCATCGTGCGGACGCCGGTGAGCACCAGCACCAGGATGATCAGGCCGTTGAGCAGCACCAGGCCCATCGCCGCGGGCCAGCTCATCTGCGGCGCGACGCTGACCGCGATCAACGAGTTGATGCCGAGCCCGGTGGCCATCGCGAACGGGTAGTTCGCCACGACGCCCATCAGGATCGTCATGACGCCCGCGATCAGCGCGGTCACGGCCGCCACCTGCGGGACCGGCAGGATGTTGCCGAACAGGTCCTTGTGGGCGCCCGCGTCCTGGGCCGAGAAGCTGCCGATGATCAGCGGGTTGAGCACCACGATGTAGGCCATCGTGACGAAGGTGACCAGCCCGCCGCGCACCTCGCGGCCGACGGTCGACCCGCGCTCGGTGATCTTGAAGAACCGGTCGAGCCCGGTCCTGCCGCCCTGCACAGCCATGCAACCTGCCTTACCTGGTGCCACTGGGATGACCCGCGGGTAGCCTTCCTGACGTGGCCGATCCGATCAACGCCGGGGATGTTAAACGTCCGTTGCTTCCGGTGCCCGAGTTACCCGAGCGGCTGGTGGTGCTCTACCCGGTCGTCGTGGTCGGCACACTCGTGTGGTTCACCGGGTTCGCCGTGCTGGGCGCGCTGCGCCTGTTCGACGTCGGCGGCCCGGCGGACGTGTGGATGTGGACCTGCCTGTCCGGCGGGGTGCTCGGGCTGATGGGGATGGGCATCATGAGCTGGCAGCGCTGGGCGCGCCGCCACGGCTCGCGCAGCGCCCAGACCGGTCTCTAGAGCAGGTAGGTCGTCGTCGCGGGGTCGTTCAGCACGGCTTCCACCAGGTGGCGATCGGACCAGCGGCCTGCCGCCCAGGCGAACGCGCGGGCCAGCCCTTCGGGTGAGTCCTCCGCGTGATGTTCCCCGTGAAACGTCCCACTTTCGACCCACCACGGCGTGGCGCGCTTGACTCCGTCGACCTCGACGGTCAACTCGTCGTGCACCACGAGCCCGCCCTCGGGCAGCGGGATGTCCAGCAGCTCCGCGGCCAGGACCAGCGCGGTCATCTCCGCCCACGGCACGAACTCGCCGTCGCTGCTGACCCGGGCGTCGGCGTGCTCGGACAGCAGCGGGATGTCCAGCAGCTCGGCCAGCGCGGCGACGTCCGCGCCCGGCGAGGCGGCGACCAGGCGTTCCGGCGCCCACACCGCACCCAGCCACGGCAAGTCCAGCACCGCGGTGCGCTCGGCGTCGACCACGGACCCGTCGACCGTGCGCACCCGCTCCGGCGCGTCCAGCTCGGCCCACTCCAGGTCCGCGGCGGCCAGCACGGCGTGCGCCCGCAGGATCAGGCCCGGCGGGACCTCGCGGTCCGAGTCGCCGAGCCGGTCGAGCAGGTCGGCCGCGTCGTCGAGGTTGCGCACGGCCAGTTCCGACCGGACCCCGGCGGCGGCCAGCACGTCCGCGCGCACCCCGACGTCGGGCACCGGGTCGTACAGGCCGGTCAGGCTCGCCGCGTCCGGCAGCCGCCACTCGGCGGGCGCGCGGCCGGCCAGCAGCGCGTTGCGCTCCAGCCACGCCGCGGACGGGCTGTCCGGCATCGTCAGCGCCTGCCAGGTCTCGCGCTGCCCGGCGATCAGCCGCAGCGCCTGCGGCCAGGCGTCGTCGGCGACGAGGTCGAGGTCGCGGATCTCCGGCTGCTCGTCCTCGTTCGGCGCCACCAGGAACTCGTCGAGCACCCCGAGTTCGGTGAGCACCCTGGTCGGCCACTGCTCAGCGAACTCCGCGTCCAGCACGGAGAACGGACCGTCCTCTTCGAACACCTCGGGGTCGAAGACCTCGCGCAGCGGCGAGTTCGGCAGCACCAGCTCGTCGGCGCGCCGCCAGCCGTCCGCCGACGGCAACGCGAGCGCGCCCAGCCCCTCCGCGGAGGTGTCGGAAACCAGTCGTAGCACGGCTTCCGCGAGCGGACGGGTGTCCAAACCGGACTCGGCGTCGGCCACGCTGCGGTCGATCGCCTCGCGCAGCGCGGGCGCGTCGAGCAGGTCCGCCGCCTCCGCCTGCTTCGCGCCGAGGCGCTCCAGCAACGGGTGCGCCGCCTCCGGGTGGACCAGCCGCAGCCCGCCCACGTCGGCGTCGGCGAGCAGGTCGAGAAGCTCGGACGCGCCGAGCAGCAACGCGCCGCGCGGACCGGGCAGCGTGCGCCCGTCCGCCAGCGGCACCGGCAACGCGCCCAGCTCGTCCGCGGTCACCTCGTGGTTGTCCAGCAGCGGCAAGACGGCGTCGTACAGCGAGCGCCACCACTCCGGGTCCCGGTCCACGCCGATCAGCAGGTCGACCAGGTCGGCGACGTCGAGCCGGTCGGCGTCGACCGTCGCGAGGAGCTGCGCAGGCTCGTAGCCGCTGATCCCGGCGAGCCCGGGCACGACACCGGCGAGCAGCTCCAGCAGCCGCGGGGACTCGACCGACAGCACCCGGGCACTCGACGGCACGAGGTCGTCGCCATCGGCCGCGGGCAGCCACGCCTGCGTCGCGAGCTGCCTGCCGACCAGCTCACGCAGCTTGCCGTCCACTTCGGACAGCGGGAAACCCGCTTCCGGCACCAGGTCCAGGCGTTCCTCCGGCGCGAGCTCGCGCACCAGGGCCGGGTACTCGCGGGCGGCCGCGGCGAGCGCCTCGTCGGCGCCGGGCAGCACCCGGCGGCGGGACGGCTCCAGCGGCACCGTCGCGATCAGCCGGGCAGGCAACGACAGCCGCTCGTCGGTGGGCGTCGGCGCGTGCAGCACGTCCTCGGTCAGGCGCCCGTCGACCGGCTTCGCCCACACCACGTTCTCGCCGACCCTGGTCAGCCAGCGGACCGTCCCGGACGGGGTGGACAGCTCCACCACACCATCCACTTCGGACCGCGCCCACTCCGCGCCGGGCGCCTCGATCCGGGCCAGCCAGGGCAGGGACAGCAGCAGGTCCTCGGCTTCGTCCCGCAGGCGGGCCAGCAGCTCGTCCGCGTCCACGCCCTCGCGCAGGGGCAGCCGGACCTCGGTGTCGAAGCCGTCGGGCAGGTCCTCGTCCACCGGCCACGGCAGGCGCAGCACCGGCACCGCGCCGTCGCGCCCGGCGGCCTCCCTGGTGCGGGCCTCGGAGAACGCGACGCCGCCGGTCCGCGAGATCACCCGCGGTTCGCTGCTGACCGCGAGCACCGCCGCGAAACCGACGCCGAACTGGCCCACGGTGTCGCCCTGCTTGGCCGACGCCCGCAGCGAAGCCAGCGACGCCACGCCGGCGGCGTCGAGCGGCGCGCCGGTGTTGGCGACGCGGAGCTCGTCGCCTGCCACGGACACCCGCAGCGTGCCGGGAGTGCCGGCGAGCGCGGCGGCGTCGGCCGCGTTCTGCGCCAGCTCGACGAACAGCCGGTCGCGGTAGCCGCCGACCCGCAGGTCGGTCTCGGCGTTGGTGTCTTCGGTGAACCGGGTCGGCGAGTCCCGCCAGGCCCGCAGCACCGAGGCCCGCAGCGCCTCGGTGCCGAACGGATCACTCAGCTGACTCACTCACCGTCTCGGCGTCCGGGGTCGCGCCCGTCTCGGTCTTCGGCTCCTCGACCGGCTCCATGTCCAGCAGCGAGTCGTCGTAGACCAGCTCGGCGACCGGCACCGACGAGGTCACCTCGACCTCGACCTCGGAGTGCGCGCCGCAGCCGTACTCGGCGTGCACGACGTTGCCGTCCGCCGGGGCGATCTCGTTGCCGCACACTCCGAAGGCGGCGCGCAGCGAACCGGCCAGCGGGAGGTAGAAGCCGCACGTGCCGCAGTGGGCCGGCGCGCTGCGCGCCATGTCCGACCGCGGCCCGAACTCGCCGCGGTGCCACCGGGTGGCGGCCTCCTCGCGGCCGAATCGGGACAGGACGTGCACCCGGCCGAGCCCGGCCTCGTGCGCGACCTCCTCGACCGCCGGGTCGTCGGACTGGAGGTACGCCGGGACCAGTCGCGGGTCGTCCTTGTCCGGCGGGAGGATGTCGCCGACGCCGAGGTCGCCCGCCCGCACGCGGCGCTCCCACGGCACCCACTGCGGGGCGATCAGGGCGTCCGGGCCCGGCACGAGCACGACCTCGCTGACCGTCACCGGGGCGTCCGCGCCCGCGCTCGCGACGGTCACCGACCAGCGCCAGCCGCGGTAGCCGGGCACGTTGGCCTCGAAGAGGTGGCTCGCCGACACCGCGTCCTCACGCGACACGCCGACGTGCGCCCCGACCTGCTCGGCCCCCGCCTCTTCGACCGCGACCTCGCGCGCGAGGTCGACTGCCTCGGCGAGAGCGCGCTCCACGGAGCCGTCGTCCAGGGTGAGCAGCAGCGTCATACCCCAATTGTGCCCCGCGCGCCTCCGGCCGCCGTGTCAGGGTGGAGGCGTGCGCACCCTGATCACCTTGACCCTCGCCACGGTCGTCGCGCTCGCGGGCTGCGCGGCGGCCGCACCGCCCGCGCCGGCCGCGGTTCCGCAGCTCACGGTGCAGGTGCTGGAGACGCTGCCGCACGATCCGGCGGCGTTCACGCAGGGGCTCGAGTTCTCCGGCGCCACCCTGTACGAGGGCACCGGGCTGGTCGGGCAGTCGTCCGTGCGGGCGGGCGCGCCCGGGCAGCCGCCCACCACGCGCGTGGACCTGCCCGCGCCGCTCTTCGGTGAGGGCATCACCGTCACCGGGCCGACCCTGTGGCAGCTGACCTGGCAGAACGGGGTCGCGATCGAGCGGGACGCGCGGACGCTCGCCGAGCTGCGGCGGGTGCCCTACGACGGCGAGGGCTGGGGGCTGTGCCACGACGGCGGCCGTCTGGTGATGAGCGACGGCTCCGACCGGCTCACTTTCCGCGACCCGGCGACGTTCGCGGTGACCGGCGAGGTCACCGTGCGCTACGGCAAGCAGACCTTTTCGCAGCTCAACGAGCTGGAGTGCGCCGGCGGCGCGGTGTACGCGAACGTGTGGCAGACCGACCGGATCCTGCGGATCGACCCGGCGACCGGCGAGGTGACCGGGCAGATCACCGCGGCCGGGCTGCTCACCCCGGCCCAGGCATCGGCCGCGGACGTGCTCAACGGCATCGCCGCGATCCCCGGCACGGACGAGTTCCTGATCACCGGGAAGCTCTGGCCGGTGATGTTCCGGGTGAAATTCGTGCCCGCTTCCTGATCACCGAGCGCGTCGGCCCAGGAATACGGCAAGATTGACGTGTGGGGCGCAAACGGAAGTGGACACCGGCACCGGGTGCCGGGCAGCCGTGGCGCGCCCAGGGGCGCTTCTACCCGGAGTCGGCCGCGGTGCCGAACGCGGACGAGGCGCCGACGAGCGCGTTCCCGGCAGGCGGGCGCACACCCCCGCCGCCACCACCGCGTGGCGCGCGGCCATACCCGCCGCGGCAGGGCCCGCCGCCCCAGCAGCGGCCGTGGCACAGCGAGCCGCCGCCCCGCCGCACCGAACCGCTCTACGAGCACTACAACACCGACGGGTACGCGGACAACAGCGCGCGCGCGGAGCCGGAGCCGGCGGCAGAGCACCGCACGGAGGCGACCGCCGGGCCGCTGCCCCGGATGCCGAAGAAGCTGACCGTCACCCGCGTCGCCGCGCTGCGCAGCCGCGAGCTGGGCGGCCGCGCGGTCGGCATGTTCCAGCGCGCGACGAAGGCCGACGGCGCCGACAAGTCCGGCCTCACCTCGCTGACGTACGCGGTGATGCTGAACTACGCCAGCGACGCGGCGATGGCCATCGCGCTGGCCAACACCCTGTTCTTCGCGGCCACCAGCGGCGAGGGCCGCGGCAAGGTCGCGCTGTACCTGCTGATCACCATCGCGCCGTTCGCGCTCGTCGCGCCGGTCATCGGCCCGCTGCTGGACCGGATCCAGCGCGGCCGCAGGCTGGCGATGTGCCTCACCTCGGTCGGCCAGGTGCTGATGGCCGTGCTGATGGCGCTGCACTTCAACGACTGGGGCCTCTACCCCGCCGCACTCGGGAAGATGGTGCTGTCCAAGTCGTTCACGGTGCTGAAGTCGGCGGTCACCCCGCGGGTGGTGCCGCCGGACATCACGCTGTCGAAGACCAACGCGCGGCTGACGGTGTTCGGGCTCGCGGCGGGTGGTGTGTTCGGCGCCATCGCCTCCGGCGTGAACGCGCTGTTCGGGTCCGCGGGCGCGCTGTGGTTCACCGCGTTGATCTGCGCGGCGGGCGCCGTGCAGGCGATGCGGATCCCGGCGTGGGTCGAGGTGACCGAGGGCGAGGTCCCGGCGACGCTCAAGGCCCACCCGGCGAAGAAGAAGAAACGACAGCCGCTCGGCAGCGACGTGGTGCTCGCCCTGTGGGGCAACGGGACCATCCGCATCCTCACCGGGTTCCTGATGATGTTCGCCGCGTTCGCCGTGAAGGCGCAGGCGGAGCAGACCGGGCAGACCCCGTTCATGCAGCTGCTGCTGCTCGGCCTGATCGGCGGCGCGGCCGGGGTCGGCGGGTTCGTCGGCAACGCGCTGGGGTCGCGGCTGAGCTTCGGGCACCCCAGCCAGGTCGTCCTCGGCTGCGTGGGCGCGGCGCTGGCCTCGACGATCCTCGCGGCGGTCATGGCCGGGATCGTCACGGCCGCGATCGTCGGTCTCGTCGGCGCGACGGCCAGCGCGCTGGCGAAGATCAGCCTCGACGCGGTGATCCAGCGCGACCTGCCGGAGGAGTCGCGGGCGTCGGCGTTCGGCCGGTCGGAGACGGTGCTGCAGCTGGCGTGGGTGTTCGGCGGCGCGATCGGGCTGCTGCTGCCGCCGACGTACTGGATCGGGTTCCTGGTGGTGTCGATCCTGCTGGCGGTGGGGCTGGCGCAGACGTTCCTGCTGGAGCGGGGCTCGTCGCTCCTGCCGGGGCTGGGCAGCAGGCGGGACCGCAGGCCGGCGCGGACCGGCAACGGGGCCGCTCCGCGGGTGCAGTGAGCCGACCCGTAGGGTTTCCGGCATGCGGCGAACTTTGCTGTTGCTGTCGGCCGGGGCGCTGGCGCTGACCGGGTGCTCGGCCACGGTCGGCCCGCCCGAGGTCACGTTCTTCGGCGACGGCCACACGGTCAACGCCGAGCCGATCGTGAACTGCGACGCGCTGTTGAAGTCGTGCTCGGAGAACCCGGACGCCGCGGTGAGGCTGAAGGTGCGCCCGGGCAAGCCGGTGCAGATCTCCGTGCCGTCCGAGATCGGCGACACGCCCTGGCTGGTGAACGTCCAGTACGCCAACGCCAAGGGCGAACTGCAGCCGGTGAAGCAGCAGTTCTTCTCGCCCGGGGACAAGCTGGCCTACACGGCCACCGGAGCCGCGCCGGACGACCAGCTCGTGGTGGTCGAGGTGCAGCAGCTCGGGGCTGCGTATGCGGCTGATCAGGCTGGGAATCCGATTCTCGATGAGAACGGGAATCCGCAGTTGGTGGCGCGGGCGTTCTGGTCTCTTCAGGTTGAGCCGGGTTCGTAGGGCCCGCTACGCGGGTGTTTAGGGCGCCGGGCTTCGCTTCGCTACGCCCGGATCTGCCCCTCCCGAACCCGATCTTTCAGTGTTCGGTTGCCGAGAAGTCGCGTCAAGGCGGGAAAGCGTAACGTGAACCGA
>NZ_JBEXTZ010000011.1:0-114289 GCF_040614195.1 Amycolatopsis sp. NPDC006125 | reverse complement strand
TTTGAATACGCCTTGCCACTAAAGCGCACTGAAAACTGCGCCGAGCAGTGCCGGGCTACGTGGCCTGTCGCCGCGCGGCGAGCCAGGCGCCCAGCCGCGCGGCATGACCGCAGGCGGGTCGGGTGGCTCGTCGTGGCCGTGCTCGCCGGCCTGGCCGTCGGCGCGATCACCGGCTGGGTGGTCGCCGCCATTCTGACCGCCCTCGCGGTCGTCGGCCTGCCGCGGATCCTCGGCTCGAACGTCGACCACAAGCGCCACCTCGAACGCATCGAGGCGATCGCCGGCTGGACCGAGATGCTACGCGACACCCTGGTCGCCGCGGCCGGCCTGGAACAGGCCATCCTCGCCACCGCCCCAGCCTGCCCCGAGGCGATCCGCGAGGAAATCACCGAACTGGCCGTCCGGCTGGAACGCGGCGAACGCCTCGCGCCCTCGCTACGCCACCTCGCCGACCAACTGCGCGACCCCACCGCGGACCTGGTGATCTCCGCGCTCGTGCTGGCTGCCGAGCACCAGGCCCGGCAGCTGGCCGACCTGCTCGGCGAACTCGCCAGCGAGGCACGCGAGCAGGCATCCATGCGGATGCGGGTCGAAGCCGGCCGCGCCCGCACCCGGACCAGCGTGCGCGTCATCGTGATCACCACGCTGTCCTTCGCCCTCGGGCTGGTGCTGCTCAACCGCGGCTACCTCGCCCCGTACGACTCCGCATTCGGCCAGATCATGCTGCTAATCATCGGCGCGCTGTTCACTGCCTCTTTTGCTTGGCTGGCAAGGATTGCGCGGCTGCGGGAGCCAGAGCGCTTCCTCACGGAGCTGGCCACGATCCGGCCCCACGATGCCGACGTGGACGTCGATGACTTGCTCACAGGGAAGGGGGCGCCGTCATGATCAGCGCGTTGCTGTGGGGCGCCGGGCTCGGCGTCGGATTGTGGGCGCTGGTGGTCTACGTGTTCCCGCCCCGGCCACCGCTGCGAGCGCTGGTCGACCGGCTGCATGCGACCCCCGCGCCACCGCCGATCCTCACCGCGGACTCCGACGGCTGGGCCTTGCGCGTGGGCCGACCGTTCATCAAACCGTTGGCGGCACTCGGGTTGCCTAACCGCAAGCTGCGCAACGACCTCGCGGTCACCGGTAAGAGCATCGAACACCACCTGGCCGAGAAGGCCACGTTGGCGTTGACCGGGCTGCTGCTGCCGATCCTGATGCACCTCCTGCTTGTCGTGGCCGATGTCGGTCTCGGCTGGGAAGTCCCCGCGGTCGCCAGCCTGCTGTTCGCGCTCGGCGGGTTCCTGCTGCCGGACATCAGCGTCCGGCAGGAAGCCGAGCGGCGCCGCTCCACCTTCCGGCACGCGCTGTCGGCCTATCTGAACCTGATCCGGGTGCTACTGGCCGGCGGCGCCGGAGTCGACGGCGCGCTGTCGGATGCGGTGAACATCGGCAAGGGTTGGGCCTTCCAACAGCTGCGCCGCGCACTCGTCACCGCCAAACTGACCCGCACCACCCCGTGGTCGACCCTCGGTCAGCTCGGCACCGAACTCGACGTGCACCAGCTGTCCGAGCTGGCCGCGTCGGTCAGCCTCGCCGGCACCGAAGGCGCCCGCGTCCGCGCCAGTCTCGCGGCCAAGGCCGCGGCGCTGCGCACGCGCGAGCTCACCGACGCCGAGGGCGAAGCCCAGGCCGCCACCGAACGAATGAGCCTACCCGTGGTGATGTTGTTCGGCGGATTCCTGATCTTCATCGGGTTCCCAGCCCTCGCGAGCGTGCTGGGAGGTCTCTGAGTTCCACAAGAACTGTCCATACCGGACCCCGAACCACAGGGGAGAAGCTGATGTCCACCGAAGTTCAAATCCTCATCGCCCGTATCCGGGCCGAGCTGGAGCGGCTGCGCCGCGACGAGGGCGGTTACTCGACCGAAGCGGTCGTGGTCACTGCCCTGCTGGCGGCGCTGGCCATCGCGGTCATTGCGATCATAGTCATCAAGGTCACGCAGAAGGCCAACGGGATCAACCTGTAGGCCGGTGACCACGATGTCTCGACGCCCCAGCCGATCCCGCACGCCGAACACGCGCGAGCGTCCACACCGGACACGTGTGCGGGCGGCGCTGCGCCGGCTGCGGACGGATCAACGTGGCGCCGGCACGGTCGAACTCGTCATCGCCACGCCGCTGCTGTTGCTGCTGATCCTGCTGATCGCGCAGTTCGCGCTCTACATGCACGCCACCCACATCGCCCAAGCCGCAGCATCGGAAGCACTGTCCGCGGCACGGGTGTACGGCGGCAGCGCCTCCGCGGGCAACACCGAGGGGCAACGAATCCTCACACAACTGGGAAGTGGCCCGCTGCAAGGAACATTGGTCAACATCCAGAGAGGACCGACGCAGGCATCCGTGACGGTCACGGGGACTGTGATCAACGTGATCCCGTTCGCGACCTTTACGGTTCACGCCGAAGCCGTTGGGCCCGTTGAGAAATTCACCCCGCCGACCGGCACCGGGGCGGTGTCACCATGACCGCGTCCCCGTGGGTTTCCGCTTTCGCACGCTCGGCGTGCGCGCGAATCCGCGCGCTGCGCCGTGACGAACGGGGCTCCGCCGCAGCCGAGCTCACTCTACTGACTCCGCTGCTGATCCTGCTGCTGTTGTTCGTGGTGTTCTGCGGCCGACTGGCCGACACCAAGTTGCGGATCAACGACGTCGCGCACCAAGCCGCCCGTGCCGCCACCGTGGCCCGGACCCCATCGCAGGCCACTGCCAACGCCCAAGCCACCGCCAGCGCCGCGCTCGCCTCGGCCGGGATCACTTGCCAGTCGCTGTCGGTGTCTACCGACACCCAGGGACTCAAGCCGGGCTCCACGGTGACCGTCACCGTGTCCTGCAGCGTCGGCCTCGGTGACCTGACCTCGCTCGGCGTGCCCGGCACTCGGACGTTCGAATCCAGCTTCTCCTCCCCAGTTGATGTGTGGCGCGGCACCTCAGCACCTGACCAGGCGGGAGGTGCCGAATGACGGTCACCGCATCGCTGCGCCGCCGAACGCGCCGGCTGCGCGAGGACCAGGACGGGCGGGTGACCGCCTTCGTCGTCATCATCGCACTTGCCGCCCTGCTGTTCGCGGGCCTCGTGCTCGACGGCGGGCTCGCGCTGGCCGCAAAGGTCCGCGCGATGGGCGAGGCACAGGAAGCTGCGCGGGCCGGCGCCCAGGAAATCGACCTGGCCGCCTACCGCGCCGACGGCACGCTGCGCCTGGTCCCGCAGCAAGCCAGCGCAGCGGCCGACAGCTACCTCGCCGCCGCGGGCCACACCGGCACCGTGTCGGTCGCCGGCAACACCGTCAACGTGACGGTCAGCATCAACCAGCCCACCCAGCTGCTCGGACTGGTCAGCATCGGCTCGATCACGGTCACCGCGACAGGGCAAGCCCAGCCACAGCGCGGAATCTCCGGAGTACTCCCATGACCACCTTCACACGCTCGTACCCAATTCAGTGCCACCACGGGGAAGGAGACCAGGATGGCGACGACTGAAGAGATCGAACGCCGCGTCGAGGAAGCCGACGCGGCCCGCAGCGCGAAGAGGGCCGCTGCGGCCAAGCGCGTCGGCGAACTCGCACAGCTGCGGGCAGAGGTGGCCGAGAAACTCAGCGACATCGAGCGAGAACTCGGGGACGTCCTCGCTGAGTCCAGCGACGTCATCGGCGTCGACGAGCTGGCCAAGTTCACCGACGTACCGGCCGCCGACCTCACCCAGTGGCTCAACGGCCGGAAGACGACTCGTCCCAAGCGCAAGCGGTCCACCGCCAGCACGCCAAGCACCAAGAGCGACGCGAGCGGGCCACAGACCACAGCGAAGACACCGCCAGCCAGCCAGACGTCCACCTCACCCGAGCTCGCCGGGCCTCGCGCTGCTGCCGCGGACACGCCCAGCCGGGTTCCCGCGGCGGTGACGTGACACCCCCACTCCGGCTCGTTCACCGTTCCCCGCTGTCTCGGGTGGCGACCGCGGAGCCGTAAAACCTGTACGTCCAAGGAATCGAGCACGTCGTGACCGCACACTCGCACTTCTCTCGCCGGAAGCCGATACGGCCCACCACAGGCCGGCCGGCCTGGTGGGCGCTGGCCGCCACGCTCCGGTTCGTGCGCGGTCTGCTCGCGTTCGTCGTCCTGCTCGCGCTCGTGGCGGGTCTGCCCTGGGCCCTGGTGCATTTCGTGGGGTGGCCCCTGCCCGACCACGTGCCGACCTGGGACGAGATCCAGGCGATGCTGCTCAACCCGATGAGCGCGCAGTTCCTGCTCAACATCTTGGCGGTGCTGTGCTGGATCGTCTGGTTCTTCTTCGCGCTCGACGTCCTGCGCTGCACCATCGACGCGGCGCGCGGGATCACCTGGCCGCAGGTCCGCCCGCCCGGCCCGCCGCACGGGCTCGCCGCGGCCCTGATCGGCACCATCGTGCTGACCCTGCTCGGCAACCGGGCCCCGTACACGGCTCCCACCCCGACCACCGCAGCCCTGACCGCCGATCTCACGCCGGTCGCGGTCGTCGCACCGTTGACGCCCGGCCCGGCCACGCCGGCCGCGGCTCCGCAGGCGACCGTCGTCCCGGCGACCACCTTGGTGGTCGATCGGACAGCGCCCGCCCCGCCGGGCATGGTCCAGGTGACCGAGGAAGTCCGGCTCCCGCACGACGGGATCTACGACAGCCTGTGGCGCGTCGCCGAACGCATCTACGGTCCCGGCGGCGGCAGCCGCTGGCCAGCGCTGTTCCAGCTCAACCGCGGCGTCGAGCAGCCCGACGGCCGCGCGCTGACCAAGCCCAACCTCGTGCGGCCCGGCTGGAAGATCACCGCCTACATCCCCGCCCCAGCCGAAGAGCGTCCTCCCGGCGAGCAGCAGCCGCCGGTGCCGCCCCAGCAACCACCACCGACGAGCACCGCGCCGACCACGCCACCCTCGACACAGCCTGCACCGAACACCACTCCGGCGCCGGCCACGACAGACCAGGCTGGCGAGCACCGCGAAGACCAGGCCGAACCGGGGCTGGACCTGCTGACGGGCGTGTTCGTCAGTCTCGGCCTCGCCGGAGCCGTCACCGCGGCCACGGTGTCAGCCAGGATGTGGCGTCGACGCCGCTATCGCATCGGCAGCGGCGACCGCGCCGACCTGCAGCGGCCGATCGCGCCCGTGGTCCGCGCTCTGCGGGCCGCGTACGACCAGGAAGAAGACAGTGACCGCAGGCCGGTTGAGGACGTGGAGTTCGTCGACCTCGCGCCGGCCCCACAGCGGATCCACATCACCGCGGCCGGGGCCCGGGAACCCGACGACGAACCAGTCCCCGTACCGACGAGAGTGGGCGTGCGGGGCGGTCGCGAACTCGCCGTGAACCTCGCCAGCACCCGCGGCCTCGGCCTCGCCGGACCCGGCGCCACCGCCGCCGCCCGCGCTCTGCTGCTGCACCTGCTCACCGAACAGCAGCCCGGCGACGGCATCCGCGTGCTCGTACCCGCCGACGACCTGCACCTCGTCTTCGACGGCGCCGACGTCGAAAACCTGCCGTCCACCGTTCACGTCGTCGCCACGCTCGACGCCGCCCTCGACGAGATGGAAGCGGCCCTGCTCACCCGCGCCCGCCACGCGATCGAGGAGACCGAATCCCAACCCACCCCGGCCTCGCTCGTGCTGCTCGCCAGTCCCGCACCGCACGCCGAACGGCGCCTGCAAGCCGTGCTCGACAACGGCTCGACCCTCGGCCTGGCCGGCGTACTCCTCGGCCAGTGGCGCCCCGGCGCGACCGTACGCGTCCGCCACGACGGCACCGTCAGCGCGACCAGCCCCGGCCTGGGCGACGCCCTCGCCGACACACGCCTGTTCAACCTGCCCGCCACCGACGCCACCGAGTTGCTGGCCGTGCTCCACGATGCTCAAGGCCCCGCCGACCTGGCCACACCCGACCACGCAACCAGTGGCCTCATCGGCGACGAGCACGCACCGCCCGCGGACGATCACGACGTCGTACCCACGCCACCCGTCCCCGAGCAACGCTCGGTCGACGAGATGACCCAGCTCGAATCCACCCGCCCGTCGGAACACGAAGCCGACGAGCAGCCCCCACCGGGCCCGAGCCTGCAACTGCTGGACGCCCAGCCCATCCCCGTGGATGTCCAGCCGAAGGGCCCGGCCTCAGCCAGCCGGGATGACACCGAGGACCGCCGCACGGCCGCCGAGGACGTCAAACCAGCCGCCGATCAGGCACCGGCCGCCGCCGAGGAAACTCCGCCGCCGAGAAGCGGTGACGGGGCAGCATCGCAGCGCCCGCTGGTCGTGCGCGTGCTGGGACGCTTGCACCTGGCCCTGCGCGACGACGAGGGAGACCGCGAGCTCAGCGGCGTGCTGACACCGAAGCAACGGGAAGTGCTCGTCTACCTCGCGCTGCACCCCCACGGCGTCCGCCGCGAAGTCCTCAACGAGGCCGTCTGGCCCGACAGCCGGCCCCCGCGGCCGTACAACTCATTCCACAACACCCTGTCCATGTTGCGCCGCGCGCTCACCGACGCCACCGATGGCAGGATCAACAACCTCGTCCTCAACGACGACGGCCGCTACCAGCTCAACGACGAACTCGTCGTCGTCGACTACTGGCAACTCCAGCATGCCCTGCAGGCGCCACGCCCCACCGACGCCCAGGCCCACGCTCAGCTGCGCGACGCCGTCGAGCTCTACCAGGGCGACCTCGCCGAGGACCTGCTCGTGCCCTGGATCGAACCGTTCCGCGAGGCCACCCGGCGCGACGTCCTGGACGCGCTCGGCGCGTTGATCCGCGCGCAAGGCGACGCTGATCCGGAAGCCACGCTCGCCTTGCTGGAGCGCATCAGGGCGCTCGACAGGTTCAACGAAGGCGTTTATCGCGACATCATGCGTACGCAAGCCATCCTCGGTCAGTACTCGGCCATCCCACGCACCCTAGCGCTGCTCACGACCACGCTCGACGAGATTGATCAGCAACCCACCACAGGAACAATCAGCCTTGCCGACTTCCTTCAACGGCGCAGCACCGCCAGGCATCCGTTCACCGCTGACGACGCCGCCGCGAGTTGACTCGCGCGGTGCTCTGCCCAGACAGCGGAGCTACTCGTCTTCCTCGTCGAGTTCCTCACTCCAAGCCCGTTGGTCCCGCTCGTTGTCTGCCTGCGCCTTCCTCAACTGTTCGAACAGCTGGGGGTGCTCCTCGGCCCAGTCCATCACCGCTCGCGCCTTCGCAAGAAGGTCGACCGCGGCCGGAGTAATAGAATAGACAACTGACCTAGGGAAAACTCGTTCCTCGGTGCGGACGACGAGCCCGCCAGCCTCCAGTCGCCGAAGTGTTCGTCCGAGCGCACGGCCACTTATCCTGCGAATCGAGCCGCTCCACGGATCGAAGGTGCTGCTCTCTTGGATCGCCTCATATAGCTGCTTGTAGTGCAACGGACCAGCGCTCAACGTCACCAAAACGTGGATTATCCACTCGCCATTCAAGAGGTGCCGAAGATCTCGCCATCTATCGAGGTAGTATCCCGTGTCCCCCGTCGCCATATTCCCCGCTCCATGGTTAAATTTGCGAAGACCCCTTCAACGCTTCACTTCCCCCCGCCCCGAGACGCGGCTCGCATGCCCTCGCCCCTCGCTTTGAGGAGGTCGCCGAAAGGCCGCTGTCAATCACCGACATGATCGCTCACGGTACGCCCAGGCGACTGGAGGCAGGAGAGCAATTCTACTTAGGACGCCGCAGTGTCACTGCATCGAGTGACACTGCGGCAGATCAACAGCACCCTCGGTAATCGCCTTGCAGCGTCCTGGTCACCTACCCGGCGACGGTCCGATTCAGCTACCTGTTAGAGCGGTAGCCCTCCAACCCTGCACAGCGGCTGGTCACGCCATCCGCGGGGGCTACCGATGCAGCGTCCGACTCGGTGGCCGGCAGGCACATGAAAAGTCGATTTGGGTGGGTGGTCGCCTGCCGCTACTTGGGACCCCGTGGTCACCCTGACTGCGTTGCTCACCACCCGGTCCGTACCCCCTCTTCCCGCCGTTCGATGGCCATGCATTGGCCCGACTCTCGCTGCTCCGCTGTTCGGGTCGCGTCCCCCTGTTGCGCATTCGCCGCTGATCAACTCCGTCCGAATCTCACACTTTGCATCAATTCGCACCCGATCGTCCGCTTGCGCTTGACAATCACAATTTCGACTGCATGTCAATACTCGAACTTGGTTTAAGTTCTCTCGGGGTGAATCGCAATGAGCGTGAAATGAGGAATAGACGCGCTCGCGATTTACCATTTCTTGGCATTTCGCCATTCATAAACTCAGAAAAGCGAAGAGATGAGCTGTCCGCTCCGCTGGGCCTCGCCGTGCCGGCCGCTGTCCGCTCCGCTGGGCCTCGCCGTGCCGGCCGCTGTGGGGCTCTTCCATACCCGGTTTGGACAGCCACCACCAGGGGGCGCGGCTGACTCTGCGCAGCTCTGACCAGCGACGTTGCGTCACAAGGTAACGGCACGGTAACGACGGGGCCTCTTGGGCTTGCAAAGTGTCGACCCAAGGTGTGTACTTCTACATGTCGACTCCACACCAGGAAGTCAACACAGCGAGCCGAGAGGGTGAGGACCAGGGCACGGCGTCCCTGCGAGCTCTCCGATTCGGCCAGTACCTCCTTCCGAGTGTCGAGATGACAGTAGTCCCGTAAAGCGCGGGCAACGGCTTGGGCCGTGCGGACAGCAGCGAAACCGTGCAGAGCAGCGTGAAGAACGACGCGTAGCCAAACGCGCATTTCTAATCTGGAGTGCGTAGTAACTGCGCTTGCAGCTTCGCGACGTAAAGCTCTTGCTATAGAGCGGAGAAGCGCGCATAAATGGCATGCCTGCCACAGGTGTGTCCCCAAGATAATTCAATGGTGGTCTAGCACCGAAAGACGTCGCAATGTGTAGGCGTTCGGGGTTGTTTTAGGCGGTTGCCGACATTGGGTTTCTCTGGCTTGAGAGCGTCGCTCTCGCCTGCCCATAGCACGCCAAACCCTTACGGGCATGGTTCCTTGCATTGCGCACTAGACATAACGGCTTATCCCAACAGTGTTTTAGAGATTCAGGGAATGTGCCATCGAAACGCGCAACCCTCATCCGTGAGCAGTGCCGTATTGCCCGGATACAGGATGTGTCCCCTTTGCGGAGATCTCACAAGGGCGAGGGTTGCGCGTTTCGGTGCCAGTTCACAACTGGCCTGAATCGCTGCCAGTTAACCACTTTCGTACACGAAATGGAGTACCGCCATGGCTATGTCTTTGATCGATTGGTCCGCCCGGATTAGCGCGTTGGCGGACGCTCTGTCCGTTCCGGACAGTGGTTTTTCCGTCAAGCCTGACGACGGTTCGGACGTCCGGACCGGCTATGCGGTTGCCGTGCATCCGGAACACGAACGCGTTTTCGACGGTCCCGTGACCAGCAACGACCTAAACGAGTACATCGCGCAAGCGAAAGACGCTCTTTCGCTGCCCGGTCGCGTTCTCGGCGGATGGCGCGACCCTGCGACCGGTCGCGTCTACCTGGACGTTTCCGTCGTGACCGCGAACCTGCCCGAGGCAATGACCCTCGCGCGGCAAACCGCCCAGCTCGCCATTTTCGACTTTTCCGCCATGGAATCCATTCCGATCACAGTCGCGGCGTGAGTCAAGGAGTGAAACCGATGAGTGCAGTCATCGTCATGATCAGTGACGGACAAGCGCGACGCATCGCGTCCGAGTGGCACGGCGGTATGTCGTCCGCTCTGTATTCCCTCGCGTCATCGGGTGCGATTGACCTTGACCGCGTGCGGGATGAAATCTCCCGTGAGCTGCGGAAATTGGACGTCGGAGAAGTGCGACGCGAATTGCTCGCCCTGGACAAATACGCACGAATGGCCGGCACGCGTCCCGTGCAATCGGGATGGTCCCGCTTGTGGGACGACTCGCCGGTGACCTTGAATCACACCTAAGAGGACTGAATTGTCATGCCTGCCCCCAGTGATCACCCATGGTTCCGGGCGCACCCTGTGAGCCACGAAAATATCGTGTGGCACTGGGAACGGGCCACACCCGACGAAATCGCGCAAGGAATGCGCTGGTATGCCGATGCTCACCACGTGGCAACCACCATCGCGAACGGTGACGCCCATCTTGGCGCCGGAATGCTCGCGATCTACTCGCCCCAGCAAGGGTGGATCGGCAACGTACTTAATGCCGCTCGCGTACTGCGCGAGGGTAAGGGAATCGGCGGGCCCGGTTCCGGAATGTTCGCCACGACCGGCCAGAAACGCGCGGCTGACCGGTTGCTCGCCGGTGAGCGGTATGAGGACATCCTGAACGGTCCCAAGATCCGCGACTTTGCCCACCTGATCGAGTTCGGCGGAGATCAGGACCCGGATGACCCGCGCGTGGTGATCGACCGGCACGCGCTGTCAGTGGCGCACGGTCGCGCGCTCACCTCCGAGGAGTACGACTCCGCACCGGTCAACGGGTTCCGTCGCAAGGACGGAACGGTTTCCCGTCGGCAGTACGACCACGTGGTCAACCTGTACCGCCGTGCCGCGGAGCTGATCTCCACACGCACGGGAGAACGGGTCTCGGCGCACCAGGTGCAGGCCGTGACCTGGCTCGCCCGTCAACGGCTCAACCAGGAAGCCGAGCAACGGCGCGGCCCCAACCGGCTGGACCGGGGACGCAACCGGGCCCGCGCGAATTCCGAACGCGCGTGGAACGACTTCCGGACCGCCTACCTGCCTGATCTGGGCACGTGCCCCGGTACGGGATACCAGTCGGCTGCCTAAGTGAGGTCTCACGATGACTGACACGCAAAACCGTTCAATTCCGACAACTGTTATTCGGGGCGGTGATCTTATCTTCCTGGACAGTTTCTCCGGACTCGTACCGGCCAAGGTGACCGGGTACACCTCGCGCGGCGAAATCGCCGTGTTGGTCACCGCCACGCGCGGCGCCTATCGCCGTGGCGAACACACCACATTCACCCCGAGCGGTTGTGTCCCACGCGCACACGTGCGCGTGCGTTGTGGACAGTTCCGCATCTTCGGCGCGTGGACCTTTGACGGACTGCGCGACGAATTCCAACCGCGCTGGGCCTGAAACCCGCGCACGTAACCGACCCGATCGGCCAACGCCAAGGGGAGATCACATGTCCACCGACGCGGACGAAGTCGTAGAGCGTTACTTTCAGTACGCCCATAACGGCTACGTCATGACAGACGACACGTGCGGCATCCCCGAACATTTCACCGATAACCAGCCGCGTGTCTCGGCGCCCGTTCATGCGGGCGCCGCGCAGCTCTCACCCGCGCGCAACGGTTGCAACGGCTCGGCTTTCCGTTGCGGATTGTTCGACTCATCCGCGCGCACGTCATCGCCACCGTTTCCTGAATGAGCAAAGGAGTTCACCATGTTCGTGTACGGCGTGTCCCTCGCCGATATTCACAGCGTCGTACGCGACGTATCCAGCGCGCTCTACGACGGAAACATCACCGTGCGCACGGGCGAGGATCGCAGCAACCGCGTCGGCCCCCGCGCCACGTTCACCCTTCGCACCACCGACACAGCGGGTTCCGGCGCCAAGGGAAGCGCGTCCGCGTTCGGCAAGGGCACCGGACCGAACGGCAGGCGCCGCACGATTTCCGCGTGTTGGCACGCCCACTACGACGCGCTGGCTGAGTTGTTCGCCCGATTCCCGGCCGCCCGCGTGGTGACCGCGATCGCCACCTATACCGCGCCCACGTTCCGGGAACGCGCGTTGGCCACCGCGCGCCTGAATGTCGGAAGCCAGTTGTACCCGGTGACCGCGCCGGACTGCTGCGAATGCGATCACACCGACTACGTCGACACCTTCGACCAGGTCGCCGGCACCGGTTACGTCGACGCCTCCGACTGGAGGCCGTCCGGCGACGCGATGCGCCCGAACACGGACGTCGACTACTTCCTTGATCAGCTCGACCGCGTGCTCGCCGAACAGTGACGCCCGTTCCCATCACCTCCGCACATTCACGCAATTCGACCGAGGAAAGCGAGCACCCACGATGACCACTAACGACTCGACCACCCTGGACGCGCTGCGCGCGGAGCTCGACCGGGAACGCGCACGGGCCGATTCCCTGGAGGCGGTGCACCGTGTGCAGGCCGGCAGCCTCACCAGCCTGGCCAGGCTCGCGGAGGAACTCCGGTGCCAGGTTGCCGACCTGCACGACGACGTGCTGAGCTCCCACCCGATGCCGGTTGCGGGCCTGCGCAACGTCACCGGCCGCATGGACGGCTTGGCGACCACCTTGAGCCGCGCGGCACGCGGCTACTCCGGCGCCCGGACCACGGACATGATCTACCCGACCGTAGACGACGATCTCCGCGCACACGGGTGGACGCCCCGACCGGACCGGGGCCTGGACGGCGTGTTGCCGCCGATCCCGATCACCGAGCTGGGCGACCGGCGCGGCTATGCCCGTGGTTGGCATCGCGGCCCGCAGTGGATCACGTTGTGGTTCACCGGGCCGTGCGCACTGGCCTATGCGGACAGCAGCGACCACGGCCGGCTCACCGACGTCGACGGCGTACGTGCCGTGATCACCTCCCGCCGCCCGTTGTCCGCGGACGCACTGGCCGAATGGGTCGCGGCCCGGCAGCAGGCGCACACGGTGCCGTTCGATGCCCCGTACGTCCGGGTGTTCGCGCACCTGCGGTCGTCCTGGGGTGGGGGCCTGGTCGTCGATGATCGGTGCGACGAACACGGCGCCCCGCGCCCGACGGGCCCGGTCAGCGCTCCGTGTGGGCCTGCCCGAGCGACCCCGATTTCCGGCTCTGCGTCTGGGGAATCGGCAACGAACCGGCCTACGTCCGCTACTGGGCCGGGCCCGTGGTCGACATGGCCCACCTGGTCCAGATCACCGGGCACTGCCGCTGACCTCCGTTTCTCCTTTCCCGCCGGTCGGCCGTCCCCGTCGACGGTCGGCCGGCGCCCCGTCGTGCGCGGTTACCGCCGCGCCTCACCACCAGTTCGGCCGGCGCGTCTCGGGCTGGCCGCCGACCCACGGGAGAACGCCATGACCACCCTCGACCTCGCGCACACCGTCGCCGAGCACCTCGGAACCGGGTGGCGCGCCTACACTGGCAAGGCCGACGACGGCTCGGAAGCCCATCTCGCCGGCCCGAACGATCAGGTCCTCGACCTGATCGACGGCACCACCACCGGCCGCAAGACCGACCAGGGCCGATTGATCATCACCGGTCACCTCGGCTTCCTGCGCAACCACGTCCCGCAGGACCACAAGCAGGATCACAAGATCACCGTGGGCCAGGGCAAACCGCCCGACGTGATCGCCTACGAGATCCGGCGCCGGCTGCTGCCGAACTACGAGGCCGCGCTGCACGCGGCCTGGGACGAGAAGCACGCCAGCGACGGCATCGCCGCAGCCCGTGAGCAACTCGCGGTGACCGTCGCGGCCCGCCTGGGCGTGCAGCGACGAGACCAGGCCACCGACTTCCACTTCGGCACGGTCGATGCAGGCGTCCACGGCCGCGTCTGCGTGCGGCCCGGCGCGTCCGACTCGGTGTTCACCGTCCGCGTCCCGCACGACCGGGTGGCCGAGTTCGCCCGGCTGCTGGCCACCTTCGGACACCTCCCTTGATCACCTCCAGCCGTTCGAGCCGTCTCCGGTGGCCGAACGGCCGACCTGCGCCCTTGCCGATTCCGCTCACCACCTGGCCCGAAGGGACCGATACCGCCATGACCACCTCCTCCACCGCTCCCGTGGCGGACCTCCTCCGGCCAGGGCGGCGCCTTCGACCTCTACTGCCACACCCACGCCCGCCAGGTCTTCGACCTCTTCGGCTGGACCACCACCGCCCTGCCACCCCGCGCGCTCGCCCAGACCAGCGCGTGACACCGCGCCACCACACCGAAAGGGGAGTCCCTCGTGTTCGTGAAGTTCTACGACCGCCTCGACCTGTCACGGGCGCGCCTGGACGACGTGCTCACCGTGCCCGCGAACCGCGCCAAAGCGCTCGACGTGGCACGCGAACACCACCTGCCGCGTCAGTCGCTCACCCGCGCGACCACCCGCATGGGCTTTTGGGTCTACGTCTTCCAACTCGGCGCCGACGTCCAGCTCGGCACGGTCACCCTGGCCGGCGCCGAGCCCGGACCCGAGCACGTGGTCACGCTGCCGGTCCGCCAGCTCGACCACTACACCACCCCCGGCATGCCGCTGACCGAGATCGCCGGGCTGCTGGCCGCGGTCGCCGAGGACTACCCGCCCACCGCGCTGACCGCGCTGCTGGCCGACAGCCTCACCAAGGTCCTCGACCTGTGGGCCGACGCCCACCGCACCGGCCGGCCCACGATCGACATCCGCGACCTCGGCCGCGCCATCACCAGCGAACTCGCGCCCGCCATCCGCGCCTGGCGCACCGGCGACGCCTTCCCACACCCCCGCCTGGCCGACACGGCCTGGCCCGAACCCGTACCCACTCCGAGGTGAACACCATGCCCATCGACGACCCCACGACCGCAACCCCGTCCGAGATCGACGAAGAGCTCGCCCGGCTCGGTATCGAGCATGCCAAGGCCACCGACGCCGTCAACGGGCTCACCGCCCGCGTCCAGCGCCTGGTGAACGACGGCATGGCCGAGTACGCGACCGAGTTGCGGCCCCGGATCGAGCAGGCCCGCCAGACCATCGCCGAGTGCGAGGCCGCCGCGCGCCCCCTGGATACGGAGTTCGAACGCCGGGGCGGCTGGACCCGCGCCTGGCTGGTCCTCAACACCGGAGGCCACGTCCACCGCACCATGCAGTGCCGCACCTGCTTCCCCTCCACCCGGTTCGCCTGGCTCACCCAGCTCTCCGGGCACGACGAGACCGAGATCGTCGAGCAGGCCGGCAAGGCCGCGTGCACCGAGTGCTACCCCAGCGCTCCGGTCGACGTCCGCAACCGGCCCAGCCGGATCAAGACCCCCGAGCAACTCGCGCGGGAAGCGGAGAAGGCCGAACGCGCGAAAGCCAAAGCCGCCAAAGCGATCACCGCACCCGACGGAACGCCCCTGCGCACCAAGCAATACGGGCAGATCGACACCGAGTTTACCGCGCGGCGCTCCTACGTCGACGCGCTGTCCTACGCCCGGCGCCTAACCAAGCGCAACGTCGCGTTCCACCGCGACACCATCGCCGAGTACCACGAGGATGCGCAGCTCATCCTGGCCGCGCTGGCCGCCAAACACGGCCGGACCGAGGACGACCTGCGCGCCGAACTGGCACCCAAGGTCGAAGCCAAGTGGAACCGCGAACACCGCAACTGGGACTAATCGCTCCCGTCAGGCAACCCGTTCTCGCGAAAGGACTCATCCGATGCTTCTGGTCGAAACGCTGGAAGACCTGGTGCACAACTATCTCGAAAATCCCGCCCGGCCCGGCTCGGCCGTCGGCAAGGTCAACGCGCAAGACCTCGTCAGCCACGTCGTGCAGCACCTCACCGAACGCGGGGTCGACGTGGGATTACAAGACGGCTCACGCCTCACCACATCAGGCAGCACGCCCAAGCGGCCGGAGCGCGAGCGACACCGCCTTCCCTTGGTACTCCAGGAAAACGACGACGGGCACATCCGCATCTACTGCGACGGCCGCGACTGCGTCTGGTCCTGGCCGCTCTACCAGCACGCGAGCGCGCACACCAACGGCGACACGATCACCAACGCCGTCGCGCATGCCGTCCGGCGACACCGCCACACCTGACCACTCCGGCAACCAGCTACGCGACATCGGCGCGATGCCCTCCCCAGCACCAACTCGCCACGGGGAGGGCATCGCGCTGCAAGGGCTGACACACATCCGAAGGACCTCGAACCGCCATGACTACCAACGACATTCACGACGCCAGGCAATTCATCGCCGAGATCGACGTCCCCGCGGAACGCCCGCGCTGGGCGTGGTGGGCCCCCGGCGACGCCACCCGCTACCACGCCACACTGATCAACGCAGCACCCAGCGCCACCATGATCGGCACCGCGCACGGCGGCACCTTCCGCGCTCTCGTGATCACGATCGACCTGTTCACCTCACGTCCCACCTCGATCGTGATCCCGCGGCCCAATGCCGACCTAGACCGTTACACCGCCGAGGAATGGCTCTTCCGGCGGTTTCCTGGCGGCTGGTGGGCCGGTGTCCGGCCGCTGCTGGCCGCACTGGGTTGGACGCCCACGACCGACCGCGACACCAGCTACCGCAGCACGGACCACCGCGACATCACCACGGCGCAGCGCGACCCAGACGCCGACCGCTAGCACCAGGCATCGGCGGTTCCCCGGCCAAGCGGCCGGACCACCCCACCCCACACCCACGCCACACCGGTCCGCGTCCGCGCGGGCCGGCGCTGACGCTGTCCGCCGTCCGAGGAGATCATCATGAACAGCACCGGCAACACCGATCTGTCCGGCGTCGCCGATGCGGCCAACCGTGCAGCCACCTTCGAGCCGATCACGAACGAGGACGAACGGCCGACGATCACCGTCGCCGGAGTCCACGTCGCGCTCTACGTCGACCCGGCCAGCCGGCAGGTCCGAGTTTCGATCGATCTCGACGACACCGAACCGTGGCTACTGCGCAACGACAACGACAGCACGGTTCCACTGCGCATCTGCGTCCAGGGCGACGTCACGTTCGAGGGCTGACACACCCATCGCGCGAGCGTCGGCCCGCGCTCGCGCCATTCGCGCATCGTCGGACGACTCCGCTGATCGTCCGCTCAGGACATCTCATCGCGTCACGTTGATGAAGAGGTGACTCATGCACGCGTCAACCACCGACATGCCGGACCTCGCCGCCTATGACGTCATCCTCGTCAACAGCAGCGGCGGAAAGGACTTACAAGCAATGCTCGACGAGGTCTATACCCTCGCCGAAGCCGCGGGAGTCCTCGATCGCATCACGGTCCTGCACTGCGCGCTCGGCCACGTCGAGTGGCCCGGCACCAGCGAACTCGCCCGCAAACAGGCCGAGCACTACGGGGTGCGCTACGAACAACGCCACCGCGAGCAAGGACTGCTCCTCGACCAAGTACGCCGCCGCGGGCGCTGGCCTTCCGCCTCGGCTCGCTACTGCTCAGTTATCTGCACTATCTCCCACTGGTTGATCATGGCGCTTCACGTCGTGATCAAGGAGAAGCCAGTGGACCTTCGCCGTCAGCTCATGGAAGGCCGTGCGTCCGTGCCCCGAATCGGATCAGTCATCAAGGTGGAGCGTGTCCATCCACCGTTCGTCGTGCTCGACCCGGCTGGCGTCGAGGTCGTGGACGTCACCGAGTACCTGCGGGATTTGGCCCTGGGAGACGGAAGCCCACTGACTTGCCGTAGTTACGCGTTCGGGCTGTTGCGGTGGTTCAGGTTGCTGTGGCTGCTGGGCGTGGCCTGGGAGAAGGCGACCGAGGGGGAGGTCGCCGTCCTGGTCGGCTGGCTGCGCACCGCGCCGAACCCCCAACGCCGGCGGAGTGACCCCGGCACGGGCGGGCCGGGCGCGATCAATCCGCGGACCGGCAAGCCAACGCTGGCGGCCGGCTACGCGCGCACGACGATCAACCACGCCTTGTCGTCGGTGAGCGGGTTCTACGAGTACCACGGCCATAGCGGCCGAGGCCCGGTGGTGAACCCGGTGCCGTCCTCGCCGCAACGCCGTCGCGCGTTGACGCACTTGAGCCCGTTGGAGCCCAAGCCCGTGGTGAGCCGGGCTCGGCTGCGGCAGCGGGTGGTGCAACGGCCACCACGGGCGATCCCGGACCGGTTGTGGGACGAGTTGTTTGACGCGATGGCTTGTGAGCGCGACCGCGCGCTGCTGGAGTTCTTCGTCTCCAGCGGTGCCCGCGCCGCCGAACTGCTCGGTGTGACACCGGAGGACCTGGACTGGGCCGGGCGCCGGATCTACGTGGTGTCCAAGGGAACCCGCGAGCGGGAAGCGATCCCGGCCTCGCCGCAGGCGTTCGTCCGGCTGGCGCTCTACTTCGACGAGATCGGCACGCCCGCTCCCGGCGAGTCGATCTGGCGCACCCGGCGCGGCGAAGACCGGCCACTGACCTACTGGGCGCTGCGGCGGATCTTGCAGCGCGCCAACGCGGTCCTGGGCACGAACTGGACCTGGCACGACGCCCGGCACACCGCCGCGACCAGGATGGCCAACAGCGGGACGCTGACCCTGCCCGAGGTCCAGGCCATCCTGCGGCACGCCAACATCGAGACCACCAGCCGCTACCTGTCGGTCGGTGTTGAGGAACTGTTCGACAAGCTCACCGAGCACTACACCCGGCCGAAGCCACAAACTCAGTTCCCGACCGGCTACGCCGCCGCTGACATCGAGGCGGTGTTCGGTGCCTAAATCGCAGACCAGCCCCACGACCGGGCACAGCCGACGGCACCGCCACGGACCGGTCCTGGACGAGCTGGGCTTCGCCAGCCGGTTCGTCTCCGGCAAGATCGAACCCCAACCGGCCGTCGCGGCGACGCCTCCGCGCCCGGCCGGAGAACTCGGCAGCGCCTCCATCGACCACATAGCCCGGCTGGTGGCCACGGCCTGGGACGGCGCGCCAGCGACCCGTCAGCAGCGCGGACAGGCCGCCGGGATCATCTTGACTTACCTGACCGACTATCCGGGCCGGACCTGGCAGCAGCGGTGGGACGCCAGCCCGCTGGGCCGGGGCGAGGCACGCGTCGGCATCCTCGGTTCGCGGCGCGAGACCGGCATGGCGATCGGACAGGGCCTGCGGTCGTTGTTCTGCCTGCGCGTCGTCCAGCCGTCGCTGCTGGCGTTCCGGATGAACGACTTCAAGGAATACGGGCAGTTTTTCGTTGCGGCGCAGGGTGATCCGCTGCTGGAGAACTACGCCGAGCAGACCGCCGCGGCCGAGGTGTCCTGGGCGCACCGGCGGGAGGCACTGTTCGACGTGTGCTGCCTGCTCACCGTCCAAGGCGTCAGCTTCGCCGACCTGACACCGGCCGCGTTGCTGCACTACGGGCACGAGACCCGCCGCGTCCGCGCGATCACCCACCCTGGCAAGAAGTACTCCAACCGGTTCGTCGGCCTGTCGGCCTGGAACATCCTGCACCAGATGGGCCACTTCCCGCCCGACACGCCATCCACCATGCGCGCGGCGCTCTCCCGCGGTCAGCTCACCATCGAGCAGCTGGTCGACCGCTACCCGATCCACAACCGGTCGGTGCGGCAACTGCTCATCGACTACTTCACTCGCCGCGCCGCGGACACCGACTACGCCTCGATCTCGCACATGGTCCTGGAGGTCGCGCACCACTTCTGGGAGAAGATCGAACGGATCAACCCCGGCCAGGCGGACTTGCACATCACCCCAGAGGTCTATGCGAGCTGGCGGCACATGATCAGCACCCGCGACGACGGCAAACCCCGCGCCGGTGTCGACGGCATCGTGATCTGCGTCCGCAGCTTCTACTACGACCTGCACACCTGGGCCACCGACGAGCCCGAACGCTGGGCACAGTGGGTCGCGCCCTGCCCGGTGCCACCCAGCGAGATCCGCGGCCTGGACAAACGACGACGCCGGATCAACGAACGTACCGCCGACCGCACCCGCCAGCGTCAACCCCTGCTGCCGATCCTGGTCCAGCACGTCGAGGAACGCTACGACAAGACGCGCACACTGCTCGAACACGCCCGCCAGGCTCAGCCAGGCGAGACGTTCCTGCTGGACGGGCGCTCCTACCAGCGGGTGGTCACCAAAAGCGACCTCCACCAGCGGCGCCGGTCCGGTGGTCAGAGCCCGGTCCGGGTGCTCGACGAGGCCACCGGCGAGCTGATCCACATCGAGACCGACGAGGAAGCCGCGTTCTGGGACTGGGCCTGCGTCGAAACCCTGCGCCACTCCGGCGTCCGCATCGAGGAACTCTGCGAGCTGACCCACCTCAGCATCCGCCAATACCACCGGTCCAACGGCGAGGTGATCGCGCTCCTGGTGATCGCACCGTCCAAAACGGACCGCGAGCGGGTCATCCCGATGAGCGCCGAACTGTTCCACGTCATCGCCTCGGTCATCCGCCGCCACACCCAAGCCGGACGCAGCATCCCGCTGCTAAGCCGGTTCGACCCGCACGACAAGGTCTGGAGTCCGCACCTGCCGTTCCTGTTCCAACGCCGCATCGGGTCCACCAACCGCGTCATCGCCGGCGGCACCGTCCTGAACATGATCAAACGGCGCTGTCACGAGCTCGCCGAGCAGCATCCCGGCTTCCGCACGACCCGCTTCACACCACACGACTTCCGCCGGATCTTCGCCACCGAACTGGTCAACAGCGGCCTGCCTATCCACATCGGAGCAGCCCTGCTCGGCCACCTCAACATCCAAACGACCCGCGGCTATGTCGCCGTCTTCGACGAAGACATCGTCCGCCACTACGTCGCCTTCCTCGACCAGCGCCGCGAGCTGCGCCCCGTCGAGGAATACCGCGACGCCACTAGCGAGGAATGGGCCGAGTTTGACGAGCACTTCGACAAACGCAAGGTCGAACTCGGCTCCTGCGGACGCCCCTACGGCACACCCTGCCAGCACGAACACGCCTGCATCCGCTGCCCAATGCTGCACGTCAACCCCAAGATGCTCACCCGACTCGATGAACTCGAAACCGACCTGCTCGACCGCCGAGCCCGCGCCGCCACCGAGAACTGGGCCGGCGAGATCGAAGGCATCGACATGACCCTCACCTTCCTGCGAGCCAAACGCGACGACACCCAACGCCGGGTCCGACGACCAACCGTCGACCTCGGCATACCGGCCCTCATCCGTGCCACCGACCAGCAGGAGAAGCCAAAATGATTCCCTCAGGTGAACGATCGGTCGTAGTAGAGATCCGCGTTGGTGGTCGCGGGCGTCGCTCCGCACCAAGACCCATTGCCGAGGACGCCGTCGAACTCAGCGAGCGGGACAGACCTGCACTCGCGTGCGACCGTGAGTGGCTGCCTGCGGAGACGTCATACGCTCGGCTCGCTGATCATGATCCAGTACCGTCGCACGGGGCCATGCTCGGTGTCCCGGATCCCCTCGAAGACACCGCCGGCGCGCTCGATCGTCTTCGCCGAGCCGACGTTGTGGGTCGCACAGACAACCAGCACCCGATCCATGCCGAGTGCCTTCGCCTCGTCGAGTATCTGGCCCAGCGCCCAAGCGGCCAGCCCACGCCGTCGCGCGGTCGGCCGGATACCGAACCCAATGTGACCGGCCCACTGCACGTAGTCGGTGAACTCATGCCGCAGCGCGATCCCGCCGAGTACCTGGTCGTCCTCGACGATCCACCGGCACGTGGCCCGATCCGACTCCGCGGCCAGCCGCGCTACCCAGGCCGCGAACCCTTCAGGCGAGTCAACCTCATCGGTCGGCGCCAGTCCAAAGCCGTCTTCGTGGAGGCCAGGGCCCCACTCGGCATGCGCGTCAAGCCAGGCGTCATGCAGCTGCGTGGTGGGCGCGATCAGGTGGGGCATACCGGAACCCTATCGATCCAAGCCGCGCACGAGGGCGGCAGTAAGCGTTCCGGTGTTCTCAGCGTCGCCGCCCTACAACGACCCGCTGACCAGCGGGCAGACCCGAAATGCCACCCCCGAGCGTCCAACCATCGGAAGGTGCAGATAAGCACTTCGGATCAGAAGCGAGGCCCAGCAAGGAAACTCATCACGCAACTGGTCACCGAGCTCGGCGATCTAGGCCGTCCGGCCCGCGTGCTGAACTGCATGGGCCTGCGCGCCGAGGAGTCCCGCGCTCGGCTGAAGAAGGCACGCCTGAGCCGTGACGAGGCCGCCAGCAGTGGCCGGCGCACTGTAGACACTTGGCTTCCGATCCACGACTGGACCGAAAGCCAAGTGTGGCAACGCATCCGGGCGTCCGGCGTGCCGTACCACCCGGCCTACGAGCAGGGCATGACCCGACTGTCGTGCTCGCTGTGCGTGCTCGGCAGCCGCGCGGATCTCGTTCGCGCCGCACAACTACGCCCGTCACTGGCCGCCGAGTACGCCGAACTGGAAGCCGAGATCGGGCACCGGTTCCGCAACGACCTGTCCATGGCCGAGATCATCGCCACCGCCGAGCAACCCGCAAACACGGAACACAACGAGGAGACGGCCACGATCGAGCTCGGCCAGGGCCGACTGTGGTGACCGAGATTCGAGCGCCAGTCCGACCGTTACGGCACCGTGTTCCTGCTCACCGGCCCGGACGCCGAGGACTACGTCTCGTTCGAGAACGCACCCGTCGGCCAACTTGGGCAACTGGTCGCCGTCGTGGTCGAGACACGTCGCTCTGGCCACTGTGGCGACATTGCGCGGGCCTTGGCGACCACCACGCCGACGGTTGGCGAGGAGATCACGCTCGGCGCCGGCACGTTGTTCACCGACACCGATGCCGACCTCGGCGTGCCCACCGCCGTCGGCCTCGCGCCGGACGACAACCGGGACACCGACTGGCTCGACCCACGCGCCTTGTACCGCTGCCACAACCAAACCGTGCGGCTCGAACTCCGCACCGGCAGCCACGCCAACAGGCACGCACGCGACACCAGGCCACGCGCGGCCTGACCGCCCGCAGTCAGGCCCGACGTGAACATCCACCTCACCGTCACTCCCCACCTTCAGCGTCGCGCACGGGCATTCGCGTGCGTGCGCGACGCGACAACCCCATGGAGAACAGGAAAGGATCATGACCGACGACGTCACCGTGCCGCCGATTCCGTGGTCGGTACAGCACCTCCCGACCGTGGGCGGACTGGTCATGCCCTGGATCACGCCCCGCACGGCCGACGGCCGCTACCTCTTCGGCTCGGTCGATCGCGATCGAGTGGGCCGCGCCTTGGTCAACCGATGGTGCGGAGTGTGCGGTCGGCCGCTGGGAGCACCGCGCCGTGCTGATGATGCGACTGGCCGACCTGCCGCGCCAATGCACGAGCGAACCGGCGCTGCACCCGCTTATCTGGACACCTTGACGCTGTCGACCATCCGTGATGACCAGTGCGTGACCTTGAGCTTTGCCTGCACTTGGCTATGCCGTACCCCCCAACTCGCCACTCGCTACTCTGCGCCTGGCTAATTCCGACATTGCGGACATCGTCCAGTGGTGACGAGACGATCGCGGACCGGTAATGCGTAGGAATGTTCTGGGTTTGCAGTGCAGGTCCAAACTGCCTTAAATCGGGACCTGAAATAGAGCTGATCTGCAGTCTTTCCCGATTGTTCGGCATCTAAGTAGACGGCAACCTCGGGCGCCCTGGTTGTCAGTCTGTTAGACGCTGAGAGTCTCTTGCCGGCGCAGAACGGACAGCCTGCGACTCGCCCCTTGTTTATTCGCGATGCGGGTGATCCTGTCCAGCGGTGATCGGGCGCCGTTGGGCAGAACCAGGGGACAATTTTGTTACTTCCAGCAGTAAGCTGTGCAGCAGAGATTGTTGTTTTCGTCAGATCTAGTTGAGCGGCGAGTTCTGGGTGAGTGACATCAAGCTGGGTCGTTGACGAAGGTCGGCGGCCGGAACAAAACGGGCATCCTGTGGGACACGAGGGGCTAGTTCGACTGTATGGCGGGGCGCTCCAGCGGTGATCATCGCCAGCTGGGCACTTCCACCAGATAGCTGCTCGCCCTGCAGTCGGGATCTCTTCTGGTGTGCGTCCGGTTCCGTCGACATCGACCTGGGCGGCAAGCTCGGGGTGGGTTACTGACAGAACACGGCCCCGTGTCGAGGCATCGAGAATACGTGCGGCACCGATTCGTTCATATCCGCACTTGACGCAGGCTATCGCCTTGACCGCATCGGCAACGCGGCAGATGCGAGTATTGGAGCAACCTGGGCACAACCACAGGCATCGGTCTCCGCTGCTGACGTAGAGCCGGTCTGGTCCTGCATCGGGATTACTCAAGTTCTCCAGAAAGCACTGCGCCACGTCCAGACGGAGCTCCGCCAGTGATTTCCCGGCGATCGCAAGCGCCCGTAGTCGTCCAGCAGTAATGCGGGCACAGAGGGGACACTTGGAGGAGTCGGCAGTGCGACTATTCACGTTGGTGGCCCACTCGTGGCCACATCTTGAACATTTCCATTTGCATCGATCGTTACTCCCTGGATGCATCAGTTCAGGCGTTATTCCCGGCCTATTGCAGTTACTGACGAACTCTCGCGAGATATCGGGAAAGGCTGATGCGAGCGAGGGCGATGGGGGTGTTCCCACCAGGTTGATCCACTCGCGTGCTGCGGCAGTCAAGCATTCTTTGATTTGCTTGTCATTCAGCTGGCGCGCAGAAACGTTATGTTGCTTGAGATAGCTGCACACGGCATCCAGCCAGAGGATTGGATCGGTACCGCGGTCATCTACGGTGACCGTAGTCGCCCGCAGTGACGCAAGGATGCGAGGTCGAACACGGATGTAGTGGCGGCTAGTTAGGCGGTCGGCCTTGCGCTGATCCCGTAGGACATTGTCGGCTGACTTGTGCCAGGAGAATGGGTCAAGATCGATCAGAATCCCAACTTCTGGTAGATGTAGGTCGACTCGATAATTTCGAGTTCGACCATTTACGCTGCATTGAACAAGAAAGTCATAGCTCACGGTGAGGCCAGTCGCTGCCGAAAGTAGATGACCAACTTCCAACTCGAAGCGACTTCGCCGTGTCATGGCTTTACAGGTTGGACATCCTGTTTTTTGTTTGCTTCGCTGGCAAACTGTGGTTTGCCACACGTGGCCGAACGTGCATCTCCATTCGACTCGATCGGTTCCGGCGGAGGGTGTTGTGTCCGCGGTCCGATCGGGTCGAGTGAGGTTTCGTTGGAATTCAAGCGCAAGCCTGGGAAAGGTGGCACCGAGTGGCTTCATAAGCTTTTCTCCGGTTTTTATGCGGCCACACTTTTGGCATCCGGAACCGGCGGTCGCTCGTGTTGCCACCGTGGCAATCCAGCGATGGCCACAGGTTGAGCATTCCCATTGACACCGATCACGTGACCCTCGCGTGAGTTGAGTGAGGCTGCGCCCAGAAGTAAGGTTATCGACGAATTCGGGGACCAGATCGGGACGGAGTGCTGCTACTGGTTCTGCGGGTAAGGTTGATCGACGCGCACACAAAGGACATCCATCGTCTATAGCGCGTGATACCCGTGTTTGCCATTGGTGTCCACATGCTCGGCATTTCCATAGGCAAATATTTCTAGAACGGCAGCTAACCTCACTGATTGATTGATGTGGATTCGTGAGATTTTTGACGATTTCTAATGTGGTGGAAGCAATGGCTGATGCCAGTGACTCATGAATGCGACCGGCGCAACGTGGACATCCGCTTCCTTCTGCTGCCACCTTGCTTGCTTTGGTTTCCCACTCGTGGTGGCAGCTCAAGCACTCCCATAAGAATCGGTCGCTGGATCCGGCTGTCACTTGGTCCCCCAAGCTGGGGCGGGTGAGATTCCGGAGTGGGCGGAGGGTGCGGCCTTCCAGCGCAGCGGGGAGCAAAGGGTGTTGTCGACGGATCCGTGCACGTGCTCGCATGCGGGCTGGTGTCCTTGTGGTCGCTAGTGGAGTGAACGGGCAGCATCTTGTCAGCAGGGTCTGACATTTTTGGCCGCTCGGGCTGCCAGTCCGACGATGCACAGCCAAGACCCACGCCGACCGCGACAACGGCTGGCGGGGTCCGGATTTTTCATACATCGGCTTCTTGGTCTAGTTCGTCGAGCAGGTCGCACAGGCGGCGGGCAACGGTGCCGTGCCGTTCGGCTTCGCGGGGCCATCCACGGCGGAGGGCGTCCTCGGCGAGCGTACGTTCCAGGCGGAGCCGTTCCTTGAGGCGCGGGGTGTACTCGACGGTGGTGAGGAACTTTGTGCAGGTCAGGAAGAGGTCGCACTCACAGGGGCCTTCTTCGGGGAGGCGTAGGCAGTGCCCGAGTTCGAGCGCGGTCGTGTAGTAGTTGCTGGTAAGCCAGTCCAGCGACTGCTGGGGTAGCTCGTTGTTGCGTAGCGCCTGGGCGGCGCGGCCGGCGATGCGGGCGCCCGGTCGGAGGGCATTTTTGTAGTCCCGGAGCACGGTGGTGTCGGTGATGCGCGCGTAGACCAGGCTCATCGTGCTGCTGCGGTGGCCCAGGACGGACATGATTGTCTGCAGGCGGGCGCCTTCCTCGGCGAGTTGGGTGCCTACGGTGTGCCGGAATCGGTGCGAGGTGACCAGCTTGGCGCCAGTCTCGTCGACGAGACCGGCATGCTCGCACGCGGCTTGCAGGGCCGTGTCGAACAGCCGGTATTCCGACATGAGTCGTCCCCTGATCTGGAAGACGTAGCGGGTCGGCTTGCCGGTGACCTCGTCGACGAGAGGCCGCTGCTGCCGTTGGCGGGTGGCCGCGACACACTCCCGGAGAGCGTCGGCGGCTTCGGGATGGACCCAGCGGGCAACGAGGTTGGCCGCACGCTGGTAGGGGTCGGGCAGCACCCGTATCGCGTCCTCGACGGCTTCGAGTTGGTCGGCTGGCAGGTATCGGGGAACCCGCTCGGCTGGCCCGAGCAACTCGCACGGTTCTCTGCGCTGCCAACCGGAGCGGCACAACACATCATCGACGAGTACGTCTGTCTGGCGCTCAACCCTCGATCAGGGCTGTTCGGGCCCGGCAAGTCACTCATCACGCGACTTCACCGCGACCAGGTGACCGAGCCCATCACGCTCGCCGTCGCCCGCATGAAGACGATGCCGTGGGCGATCTACCGCGTGCGCCGGCTCTACTACGCGCCGGCCAACGCGATCCGATCCGTGGACAGCGTCCTGCTCGGTGGACACCGCACCGTCCACACCGCGCTGACAGAAGTCAGCCGGCTCGTCGACATCCCGCTGACGAAGAACGAGGAGATCGCCGGAGCACCGGTCCGCGACGGTGACCGAGATACCCACCGCCGGCTGTGGCTCCGCAGACGCTGCGACGGGATCTATCCGACCCAGGAGGAGTTCTACACGGTCGCTCCCGCCCAGGCACAGGACAAGGAGCTCGACAGCTTCGCCAACGCCTGGGCCGACCACACCGACGAGGCGCTGGGCCGGCTGGAACGCCGCGTCGACACGGCCATCACCGCCGTGCAGCAAGCCCTCATTGACAGCCAAGGCCGCAGCAACGCGGCCTGAACCACGCACCGAAATCTCTGTTCTCTTGAAGGGATACCGCCATGTCTCGGTTCGACCTGCACCCTGCCCACATCGACGGACTCGTCAACGCCGGACTGCAATTCGGCCTGATCGACGTATTCGATGATCTCACCCCGGTCGGCCAGATGCTGCTTCAACAGCACCGACCCCACCGCGACGTCGAGCAACAGGACGGCGAGCCGCCGGACTACGTCGCGACGGTGACCGACCGCGCGCTGCATCCGATCGCCGTGCTGTGCCTGCTGGAATGCTACGAATACCAGACCAGCGGCACGATCGGCTGGCACACCAGCGAGGCGCACGATTGGACGCGCCGCTTGCGCGAGACCGTGCTGACCCGGCTGCCCGCCGAGGCCACAGCGAACGTGCGCCATGGAGCGAATCGTGTCCCGGCCTACCGGCTTCTGGCTGCCTACACCGAAACACCGTGGGGTATCACGGAACTCGACCAGATCCCCGAAGTAGGGGACGGCGTCATCAAGGTTCCGGTCGTCCGGAAAGGACTGCGCGCGGAGATTCTGACCGGCCCGATCCACTGCCCCAACAAGGGCCTGTCCTCCCGCGTCCACTACGTGACGATCCTCGGCGTCGGCGAAGACCGGACGCTGCCAGCCTTCGCCCGCATCTCCGAACCTTCCGACGACGCACCGGGTGTCTACCTGCTGTTCCAGTACGGCCGCTACGTCGCACGCCCAGCCGACGCTCCGCCCGGCAAGTGGTTCATGGCCTCCGGTGCGCACATCCACACCAGCGACTCCCGCTGGCGCGAACTGATCGGGCACAGCCTGCCCATCCCGCTGCACGACCGCACCGAGCCCTAGTCGGGCCCCGCCAACCGCACCAGCGAAGCCCACCGACCCGAGCAAGCCCTACCCATCGAGGAGTTGAACCATGCCTGCACACGACGAACTGCACGCCCGCCTGTTCCTTCTGCGCGCGGCCGAACCACCCGCACCCGCCCTTCACCACTACGTCGCCGTCCACGGGCCGGTTGACGCCGTCGCGCAGATTCGACACGGCACCGCCCCGGCCGCCGTGCTCAACGAGATCACTCGGCCCGACGCCCAGATCGATGACGACCTGCGGGCCCTCGACAGCGGCACGGCACACCTGCTCACGCCCGAAGACGGCGACTGGCCGCTCGGACGGCTGACCGCCCTGGCCAGCCTCGGCATCCCGCTCGCGCTCTGGGTCCGCGGCAACGGCTCGTTGGCCGAGCTCACCGGCCCTGCCGTCACCGTCACAGGCGCACGTGCCTCCTCGGCGTACGGAAACACGATCGCCGCGGACCTCGGCTACGAGCTCGCCCGCGCCGGGGTGACCGTCGTCAGCGGCGGCGGCCTCGGTGTGGACGAGGAGGCGCACCGTGGCGCACTGGCGGCCGAGGGCAGGACGATCGTCGTGCTCGCCAACGGCGTCGACCGAACCCATCCACACCAGCACGCCCGGCTCTACCAAACCGTGATCGACCAGGGCGGATTGCTGGTCAGCGAGTACCCGATCGGCACACCACCGACCCGCATCCGATTCCACGCACGGTGCCGCCTGCTGGCTGCGCTCGCCGCGGCGACCGTCATCGTTGAAGCAGGGCAGCGCAGCGGCGCCCTCGCCGTCGCCCGAGCCGCTGGCGAGCTCGGCCGCCGGGTCTACGGCGTGCCCGGTCCGATTCACTCGGCCCCGTCGAAGGGCGTCAACGAACTGCTGCGCACCGGCGCCGCCACCGTGGCCAGCTCAGTCGAGCACATCAACTACCAGGAGGGAGTGCGATGACCGGCCCTGACGCCTTCCGAACCGCCCTGGCCGCCCTCGACCTGCCGCCCGAGTGGCAGGTCGAGGTGGCCATCCGTCCACGACGGCGCAAGACAGGCATCCAGGTCAGTCCAGGAGGCGGTGTCGCCGTGCTGATCCCGCCGACGGCCGCCCCGGAACAGGTGGCGCGGTTTGTCGCCGGCCATCGTCGATGGATCACCGAGAAGGTGGACATCGCCACCCGGCTGGACCCGGATCACGCGGTCAAGGAGTTCGGCGACGGTGAGGAGTTCGACCTGCTCGGCCGGCACTACCGGCTCCAGCTCGTCGAAGCCTCGCCCGCGGGTGCCGCACAGCTGCCTGTGATCACGTCCGACGGCGTCGTGTCCGCGCGGAGACAGCGACCAGAGCTGGTCCGCCGGGCAGTGATCGGCCTGTACCAGCAGGTCGGGCTCGCCTGGTTGCGCCGCGAGGGACGCCAGTACGAACTGGATGGCCACATCACCGGCCTGAGCTACGCAGTTCGCGATCTCGGACGGCGCCGCTGGGGCATCTACGAGGGACCGCCGAAGCACACGACGACGCTGCACTGGGCCGTGTTCGGCCTGCCGCTCCCGTTGATCGAGTATGTGCTCGTCCACGAAAGGGTCACGCCACCCAGCCCAGCGGACGCCCACACGGCCGCGCATGGCAACGGCGGATGCACCTCTGGATGCCGGACTGGCAACAGCGACGGACCCAACTCGCCGAGGTCGGCCGCCACGCCTGGCTTGGCGACTAGAACCCGAGGGCATCACCGACATGCTGCCCGTAGTTGCCTGGGCTCTCGCGTTCGGGACGGCCGGCTTCGGTCGTGCCCGACGCGAGGCCCCACTAAGGTGTAGAACTGGACTGTTGCCGTCTACAGTGTGATACAACATGTCGCTGCGTCAGCTTGGCAACACGACCCGGAAAGAGGCAAGGAAGTGGACAAGGAACAGCACTTCGAGCTGCTCCGGGAGAGTGCGGCCAAGGTCAAGGAGCTCCAAGAGCGGCTCCAGAGCATCCGTGATCAAGAGGCGGCGCTACAAGCCCAGCGTGTCACAACGCTCGAAGAGCTCAAGAAGGCCCGTGACGCGCGGTTCGAACGCATGACTGCGGCGATCGACGACAAGGTCCCGAAGGCGCAGGTCGCCCGCGAACTGGGCATGGACCGCACCAACCTCTACAAGCTGCTTGAAGGCAAGGACGACAACGCAGACGCGTGACCGCGTTGCGTGACCGTCTGCGTAATGCCGGCTCGCGCAGGTCAGAACCGAAGCGCTCGCCTTCGTGTGGAACCACCTGATTGATCGACTGGCGTCGTTGAGCGCGAGGGAGCTTGCGGCAGTTGGCGATAGTCAGCGACCGGCAAGACGTGGGTGGCGTGGGAGGGCCGGTGTCGAAGAACATGGGCACCGCGGGACCAGCGCGGCTGTCCGACTTGCTCCAAGCCGCCAGGGCCAGCCCGAAGTAGGCATGACGGGGCGACGCAGGCTGGTCGGGCCGCACGCGCGGCCTCGGCAGCGAGCCGACGACGAAACGGCATTAGCCGTACTAGCTGAACGCTTCCCAGGGGGATCAGATGGGGGTTCCTGTAACGGAACAGCGCAAGCTGTTCCAGCGCTCTGGCGACATGTGCGCTTTCCCCGGCTGCAAGAAGGCGCTCACGGCGAAGCAGACAGACAGCGACCCCGTGGCGTCCTTGGGCGAGATAGCCCATATCGTGGGCGCCAGTGCCCACGGCCCTCGTGGCGCCTCCCCGCTGACGTCCCGCGAGCGCAATCGGTACGAGAATTTGATTCTCCTCTGCAACTATCACCATCAGCTCATCGATTCGCATCCCGCTACCTGGACTGTCTCGCGACTTGAGGCGATGAAGCGGACCCATGAGGAATGGGTGCGGTCCCGGCTCGGCTCGATCGATCCCGTGACGGGCACGGCCGATCGAGGCGCCCAAGCCGGAGGTGACTTCATCGAGTGGTTCATCACCGAGGCGGAACGCTGGCCCGTCGTTGATTCCTCGATCGAAAGGGCTCTTCTGGGTATCCATGCCGCACTGCCGCTCCCACCTGGACCGTCTGAGTCGCTGTCGGCGCAGCTGCCTGAGTATGTGCGTCGCGACGTGGACGCCGAGCTCTGGGAGGCGGTTGGCGACGCGGCGCGCCGAAGTGGCTTCATCGTCGTAGTGGGGCCGTCGGCATCGGGCAAGACGCGATCGGTGTACGAGGCGGTGCGCGCCAAGCTTTCTGGCTGGCGCATGATCATTCCGCCGACGGCAAGCGACCTGGACGAGTTGCTGCTCTCCGGAATCCCGCTGGACCGCTCGGTCATCTGGCTCGACGAGCTAACCCGCCACCTGGATTCCGGCGCGCTAAGTCTGCGAGCTATCCGCAAGGTTCTCGCGGAGCAGAACGGCCCTCTTCTTGTCATAGGGACTATGTGGCCCGCAGATTTCGACCGTTTCTGCGTCCCGCCCATCAACGATCACGCGCTGGATCTCAACGCCGACGCCACCGCGATCCTCCGCCTCGCCACCAGATTCGATCTCGCCTCAGCCTTCACGGAGCCTGAATACCGGCGCGCGGCGACGGTCGGTGAACGAGATCCCCGTGTCCGCGAGGCGGTCGAACGCTCGGCGGACGCGGCGATTCCATCGTGTCTGGCGTGCGCGCCTGAGTTGATCCGCCGTTGGGAGCAGCCCAGCGACCCCGTGGGCGCGGCCGTCATCACCGCTGCCGTCGAGGCGCGGCTGTGCGGTCACCCTGCGGTAATCCCACCGGGTCTTCTGCAGTCGCTGGCCGCGGAGTATCTGACCAGCGCGCAGCGGGCCACAGCAACGGCGGGCTGGTTCGACTCAGCGCTCCAGTGGGCGCTACATCCGGTTCGCGGGAACGTTGCCCCCCTCACTCCGATGGCGCGCCGCGTTGGAGAACTTGGTGGCTACCAGGCATCAGATATCCTCACGCACCGGGCGGCGCAGCGCTACGGTGCGCGCAGGCAGTCCCCGGACAAACCCTGGGGCGTGCTGGTTGAGCACGCGGATCATGATGCGTCCCTCGCCATTGGGATGTTCGCCAGCACCTGCGGCCATCGCGACCACGCTGAAGCCGCGTTGAGCCGGCTAGCGGAGGCTGGCGATACCCGCGCCATGACCGCCCTGGGGATGGCGTGCCTCGACGATGGAGACGACAAGGGCGCGGCAACCTGGTACCGCCGTGCGGTCGAGGCCGGAGACAAGGAATCGATGGCGATCCTCGCGGTCGCGTTGCAGCAGCTCGGTCGAACTGGCGAGGCTCATACCTGGATCCGTCGGGGCGCTGAGGCTGGCGTCCCGGGCGCCATGGTCGGTCTCGGCCAGATACTGGAGGACGATGGCGACTACCAGATGGCGCGGCACTGGTACGAAGCCGCGTCGGAAGCCGGGGACAACGGCATGGGCAAGCTCTTCCTCGGCTGCATGCTGCGCAATCAAGGAGATCTCGACGCAGCCTGTAAAAGCCTGCACGAGGCGGCTGAGGCCGGGCTCACGTTCGCGGGCACCGATCTCCACCACATGGCGATGCCGGTCGGGGCAACCGACGCCGCGATCGGGAAATACCGCCACGGTTTCACGACCGCGTATGCGAGCGCGGCGTTCTGCCTCGGCGAGATCTACCTATCGCAGGAGCGCTCCGACGAGGCGAAGACCTGGCTTCAACGCGCCGCGAACGTGGGACGCGTGGACGCGATGCTCGACCTCGGCACTCTGGTTTGGAACGAAGGCGAACACGAACTGGCCTTGACCTGGCTCAAGAGGGCCGCGGTCGAAGGGCATCCGTTGGCCATTGGCCGCTACGCGATCTACCTTCACAAGCATGGCGACTCCGTTCAGGCGCTGGAGTGGCTGGCTAAGGCCCGTGAGGCGGGCGACCCAGTGGCCGACATGTACTTCGTGGCAGTACTCGGGGCGGACGCCAGGCCAGCGGTGACCATGAGACCTCTGAACCTCGGAGACCTGAACGACGGGATCAGCTGGACTCCGATCGCGCACACCTGTGGATGTGTCGCGGACTGGGGCTGGGACGCGGAGCACGCAGACCCGCTGAGCTTCATGCAGTGGTGCTCCAGCATGGTGACCGTTAAATGCCCGTGGCACGCGGTGGCCCGATTCCCCGAGAACAGGCCACCCCTCCTCGTTCGAAGCTCGCCGCGCAGCCCTGCCTTCTACGCTCGGACGGCGTCCGGCATCGACGTAGAACCTGGAAAGCGCATAGCGTCGGGAATCCAGGAACTGGTCTCGATGGCCGAGAACGGGGACGAGGCAAGCATTCTGGCCACCATCTCACCTCAGTATCGGTCCTGGCTCGAATCCCAACAGTACGACGTGATCGAAGAATGGTTCCAGTGGCGCCTTATGAACCTAATTCTCAACCGTTGTGCTCCATAGGTCGAGAAGCCTACGCGAACCTGGATTCGTTACCAATTCGAGTTGGCACGACAACACGGACATTGACGTCAGGTGCTGGCGTAGGAGCCGCTCCTCGGCATCTATGGCCAGCTCCACGAGCTACTAACACGATCGAACGCTCGACGAGTACACTCGAACAGTCGCCGATCAATCGTGCAAGGGGGCAACTAATGGGTACGGATGAAAACGGAGTGCGGTCCGTTGTGGGCACGTGCCCCCAATGTCGCACTCACGTCATTGCACGCGAAGCAGCGCATGTCATCCATACCGATGGGGGTTCATCTGCGCCAAATTGGCGCTTTTCAATCTTAATCTGTGATTCATGCGGCGGTCCGCTGGTGATGTACGGAGAGGATGGAGTATCGTTCTCCGATCCGATTTGGCTCTATCCCGCCGTTGACGACCTGAACCCGCGAGTTCCAAGCGTGCTCAGCATCGAGTTGGCAGAGGCTAAACGGTTAGCGCTCGCTGGCTTCAACTTGCCGGCCGTTCTCATGTGCGGTCGAGTACTAGAAGGACTTGCACAACTACACGGTATCAAGGAGCGCAACCTGATGAGCAGCCTGCACAGTTTGCAGAAAAGGGGCCTTATAGACCACGGAATGCGAGAGTGGGCCTCGGAACTTCGCGTGCTTCGCAATATTGCGGCCCACTTCGGTCATCGCGAAGAGATAAATCGCGAAGATGTCGACGATGCTATTGCTTTAACGGAAGCCATCCTCGACTATGTATACGTTTATGCGACTCGATTCGAGGAATTCAAGGCGCGACGCCGGTCCACGAAAACGGCCGATGATCAGGGTTGACATCGAATCGGAGCGATCACATTTTGCCGAAGAGTGGTCACTGGCAGGGGGTACCAACAGTGCGGGTGCCTCGTGGGCATCGCTGGCGTGATGCGGGCCTAGCCACCTGAAAGTGGGCGTCGTCCACAGGTGTAAGTTCATTGCAAGCGTCCGCGGTGCGCCTATCAGGTGGGGATTGCCAACTCGATGACGACGGAGAGCAGGCTCAGGGACTGGCGTGGCGGCCCTGTCAATGCCGAGCGCCTATGCGCGGACTTGCTTCAGATCTTGGGCTATTCAGACGTCGACCCGCAAGCGACTCTTGGCGGGCCAGATGGCAAGAAGGATATCCTTGCCAGGCGTGACGGCAGGCTTTACGTCGCCGCAGTCTATTTTCCTCCAACCAGCCCGTCCTTCGCAAAAATCGAGGCCAAGTACGTTACCGACCGACGGGGCGTCGACGGGAATGATGCCGACGGCTTCCTGTTCTTCGTCAACCAGCACCTGTCGCTTGGACAACGGCGAGACCTCCTCCGCCAAGGCACAGTCGTTGACGAGATCTTCCACCTGGAACGTATACGTTCGATTCTCGACTCACCACGAGGCTACGGCTTGCGCTTGGAGTACTTGAACCGCAAGATGAGTACCGAGGAGCAGGTGGCCTTCTTCAGCACACTGAGGCATAGTCACCTCCAGGAGCTTATCGATAACGACGATCTCGTGCCACGGATCGCCGCTGAGGCAGCCCCTATCGCAAACTTGAACTTTTCCCTGCTGCAACTGCTACACCGCGCCATGCTCACGAATGACCGACTGCTTGGTCAGGTCACGGGGAGACTCCGCACGATGCATACTCAAGTGCGAAATGGTGCGGGAGATGTCATTTACACTCCACCACGCCCTGAAGATGTTCCTCGCGTCCTTGCCGAACTCTTTATCTGGTGGCGCAATTCGTATGCACTTGCTCTTTCCGTGGGAGACACCAAGCAGGTCGTCCAGTCGCTGGCGAAGCTGCACTATGGAATCGTCGCCCCGCTCCCGTTCCTGGATGCCAATGACCGCCTTGCACGCCTCATCACGGATCAGGCGGCCCGGGAACTCATCCGGAGGCGAGTGTCATTTGACCTGATCGCCGATCGTGATATCTATTTTAGTGCACTACACGCCGCTCAAGGCGGAAGCATGCACGAACTTGAAGAATTCATATGGACGGCACTCGAATAGGAAGTTGAGCGCCATGTCCGATCCGCGGGCACCAGTTTAAGAAGTTTCGCAAACTGGTGAAAACTTAACTAACTGGACGGCTCGCCGCGAGATAGTCGTCGCCGTTCCAGCGGTAGTTGCTGACCTGGACCGGCTCGCCGAACGTCGGGGCGTGCACCATCTTGCCCGCGCCGATGTACAGGCCCACGTGGTGGACGTTGCCGGGTGTGCCGTAGAAGACCAGGTCGCCAGGAAGCAGTGGTTGGCCGGCGGGTACCAGTGGTCCCGCGTTGTACTGGGTTTGCGCGGTGCGGGGCAGGTTGATGCCGCCGGCGTTGTAGGCGGCTTTGGTGAGGCCGGAGCAGTCGAATCCGGCGTGTCCGCCGGCTGGTCCGTTGCCGCCCCAGACATACGGCAGGCCGAGCTGGCCGCAGGCAAAGTTGATCGCCATGATCGCCGCCGGGTTGGGTGCCTGGATCTTGTTGCAGTCGCCGGTCCCGACGGTGGCGGTGCCGTACCGTTTTGCTTGTGCCAGAACACCGTTGACGTACTCCTCGGAGTGGTTGTAGGCGAACAGGGCCTTGCGGATGTCCTTCTGTGCGCCGGAATCGCACAGGTAGAACGCGGCGGCGTAGATGGCGTCGTGCGGGTTGTAGCGTGACGGCGGGTTCGAGCCACCGGGCGGGATCGTGTGGCGCGCGATCACGCCGTCGAAGGTGGGCTTGAGGAACTGCATGGGTCCGCCTGCTCCCATGTAGTTCTCGCCTTCCTTGATGCCTTCGCCGGAGCCGCGGCCGTGCTTGGATTCGGCATCGCCGATGGCGGCGAGGATTGTCCAGTCCAGTCCTGGGCACACTGAGGCTGCTGCACGGTAGAGTGACAGGTAGTCGCTGGGGATCTCGGCGATCGCGGCCTGGCTCGGCTCAGTGCCACCGGTGCCGAACAGCGCACTGACAATGGCTTTGCCGACGCCCCCGATGAGGATGGGGATGGCGATGATGGCCGCGACAGCGGCAACGGCGATCTTCATGGGTCACCTCCGGAAGCGGCTGGTGGGGAGGGGTGGCGGGAGCGGGTCCGGCGCGGTGAGTTCCGCGGGCGCCTGCTGCGCCTGGGCCGCGGTCGAGGACGGCGCTGCGGTGGGCTGGTCGACGTGGGGCCAGATCTGCGCGAGCTCGACAAGGCGCAGCCGGCCCGGTCGTCGTGATGCCGGGTCGGAGATCGGCAGCCAGCGCGCGGCGGCAGGGTTGTCCTCGCCGGCCACGCCAGCGACATCGGCGGTGCTGGTGGCTACGGGCGCGAGCGTGGGGCGGTCCAACTGGGACAGTGCGTCGGCGAGTGCCCTGCGCGCGGTGGTTTCGCGGCGGTTGGTGGGCAGCCACACCAGGACGGGAGTGGTGATCCCCGTTGCGGTGGCGAGCTTTTCGTAGCCGTACAGCTTGCGGCCGAGCTTGCCGAGGTCTTCGGTGCCGAAGTCGAATTCGAGGAAGAACTCGATCTGGTGGCCGTCTTCGCGCCAGCGGCCGTAGGCGTCGGGGCGAACGATGTCGCCGAAGAGCCGTCCGCAGCGCAGCTCGGACCACCACGCGGTGAGGCGTCCGCGGGCGCCGGGCCGTCGGCCGAGCGCGACGAGGGTGGTGAAGAAGCCGTTGACGCCCACGGTGTGCGCGAGGCGCAGGGAGTGGGCGATGCCGATGGCGTCTTCGTGGCGGTAGCCGAGTTGTTTGGGGTCGAGACCGTCCTCGTACGCGAGCGCGACCGCTCCGGCGATGTCGAGCACGTAGTGCATCGGGGCGGTGCCGGAGCTGACGAACGGCTGGAAGCGGTCGACGACGCGCCACTTGAACAGGTCGAGCAGGCGGTGGTTAGCCGCGCGCATGGTCGGGTAGCAGAGTTCGACGATCTGCTGGGTGGTGAAGACCTTGTGCTCGTGCAGCATCCGGGCCAGCCAGCGGTCCCGGAGGGTGAGCCGCCCGGCGAGCTGGGCGTGGTGCTCCCCGGTGGTGGCTGCCCGTGGCGTGGGGCGCTGGGGCATGTGCCCGCGCAATGCCCTTTGAGGCGTGGGATTCGAGATCATGGGTAGGCACCTCCCAGGCGTTGGCCGGATTGGGGGAAGGCGAAGGGCAACGCATGCGGGGATCACCGGGGCGGACGTGCGCAGTAGGTGAGCCGGCATGCGTTGCGGGGAAAGGAGATCTGCTGGGTCAGGCCGCGCGGCGCGGGTCCACAGTGGGCTGATCGACGCGGCGCGTTGCTGTGTCGGCGTCGGTGATGGGCGGGCGGGTGTTGAGCCTGGCCGCTTTGCGGATTGCCTTGGCGCGTCCGGGAATCGCGGGCGGGAGCTTCTCGGTCACCGCGGTGAAGGGCGGTGCTTCCTCGCCGCCCAGGACGAGCCGGGCTGCGACGTGGTAGACGCCGAGGTTGGACAGGTCGTGATCAGAAAGCCGCGGCATGGTGTGCCGTGCCAGGCGTTTGGCGTCCTCGGGGCTGGCGTTGAAGAAGATCTTGCTGCGGGCGTTGGTGCTGATGCCCTCTTCGAGCTCCTTCGGTAGCTGTCCGAGGTACTGGTGCGCCAACGCCATGGAGAGCCGGTAGCCACGGGCCTCGGCGAGCATGTCCTCCAACGGATAGGCCAAGTTCAAGAAGTTGTGACACTCGTCCACGTACAGCCCGCAGTCGCGACGTTGGCGCTGCGGGACGCGAGCTCGGCGGGTGGCGGCCTGCCAGGTGCGGGCCACGACGATGGAACCGACCAGCCGCGCGGTTTCCATCCCCAGCGCGTCGCGAGCGATGCGCACCAGGCAGATCCCGCCGGTGTTGAGCACCTCGTCCATGTCCACCGTGGACGTGCCGCCTGCGATGGCGGCGCGGACGAACGGGCGCAGCAGGAAGCCGCGGATTTTGTTCATCAGCGGCGCGATCACTTGTGCGCGGCTGGCTTCGGACAGGTCGTCGTACCAGGACCAGAAGCCCTTGAGGACCTCGTCGTCGATCTGGTCGCAGGCTCGTTGCCGGAACGCCGGCACGGTCAACAGCTTGGGCAGGTCGACCAGAGTCGGGGTACCGGGCATCGCGGTCAGGGTGAGCAGCCCGGCGCGGAGGATGTCGTCGGTGCGTGGACCCCACGAGGAGGCGTAGATCCGGGAGAAGATTGACACCAGGTTGTCGACGGCGCGGGCCTTGTCCGCTCCTTCCAAGGGGTTGAGCACCGGCGGGCGGGCGCGGGAGTCGGCGTCGAAGAGCACGACCTTCTCGCCGAGCTCCTCGGGCAGGCGCATCAGGATGTCCGAGACGAGGTCGCCCTTCGGGTCGACCACGACCACGCCGCGGCCGGCCTCGGCGTCGGCCAGGATCATCCGGGCCATCAGCTCCGACTTGCCGCTGCCGGTGGCGCCGAGGATGTGCAGGTGGTGGCGGGCGTCGGCGACGTGCAGGCCGACCGGGCGGGAGTGCCCGGAGTCCGACAGCCCGAGTGGCTTGATCTGCTCGCCGACCGTGGCGATACCTGGCGGGGGCGGCACGGCCTTTGCGCCGGCCCGCTGCAGGCCGGGGGTGGACTCGTCGATCGGCAGGTGCGCGATCGCGGCCAGCTCCGGGATCGAGAGCAGGTCGCCCTTGCCGAGCCGGCGTTCGGCCAACACGGCGACCGGGTCGCGGCGGATCCGAACTCGGCGGTAGTAGTTGTGCTCGGAGTAGGCGGCGAACGCCGAGGCGATCGCGTGCCCGCGGCCCCGCAGCACCTCCCGGACCGCCTGGACCTCACCGGAGGTGGCGTCCTCGGGGACGGTGGTGGCCACGGCGTAGCGGATGCGGGTCTCGAACTGGTTCGCCCGCAACTTCTCGACCACGGCGCGGTCCTGGGCGGCGTACTCCAGGCTGGTCTGGCGATCCAGTCCCGGCGTCCGTGTGCTGGTCGACGGCTTCGGGGTCTTGCCCGGCGTGATGGCGTCGAGCAGCCGGCCGACCAGGTGGACCGACCCGCCCGCGTGCACCCGCCGGGCGGCGCGGCGGGCTTTGGTCAGGCGGTGGCCGGCGACCGGGCGGGCGAGGATCTGCACGCAGGCGCGTTCGTGCGGGCCGAGCCCGACCGGTGCGCCGAGCATCGCGCGGATCGGGTCGGCCGGGTGGTCGGTGCGGATCGGCAGTGCTTCCGAGCGCGCCAGCCGCAGTTCGCCGCCGACCGCTTCGACTCGCCGACCCGCCGCTGCGGTAGTCGGGATCGGGGGCTTGGCGGGGGTGGTGCGGGTGTGCGCGCCGGGCCAGGCGGCCTCGATCGCGCGCTCGACCATGCCGGGCGGCACCAGGCCGGGCACCCACAGGCGGATCTGCACGCCGTTGTCGGTGAAGGTCAGCTCGAAGGCCACGTGCGGCTGCTCGCCGAAGCGGCGCAGCCACCCCGGTCGCAGCAGGCCGACGAGGTTGGACCACACGGTGATCGCGCCCGTGGGGTCGACCGTGGGTGGTGCGAGCACGGTGACCACTCGGGCATCGGTGGCCAGGCGCTGGTGGTAGCGGCGGCGCCATCGGCGGCGCGCGATGACCGCGGCGGTGACGGCGACCGCGAGCACCGGCCCGACGATCGGGCCCCACGTCAGGGCGAGGTCGCGCAGGTGAGCCAGCACGTTCTGGAATGCGCCGAGCGGGTCACGGAGGTAGTCGCCGACCGGTGAGGCAAGCACGGCCGCGGTCTGCTCGACCCGCGGAGGGACGAGGGCGGACAGGGGGGTGGCGGTGATTGGCCAGGACATCGGGAACCTCCCCACGGATGCGGTGGGCGAGACGGGCGCGAGTTGGGGTCACGCAGCGCGTGGCTGGTCGGCCTGCGCCGGGCTGGTCTCGGCCGTGGGCTGCTGGCTGTGGTCGGGGCGGGTGTTGTCGACGACGAGCCGCAGGTGCCGGCGGCCTCGGCGGGCGGCGCGTTCGGCGTCGACCTCGGCTTGCCACTCGGAGAACCGGCGCCCGGCCAGCCGCTTGAGGTGGGCGGGAATGCGGTTGGCCGGCACCCCGACCAGCCGCGGGCCCAGGACCGCGAGCAGGTCGCTGGCTTCCTGCGAGGCCCAGCCCTCCTCGGCGATCGCGGACTCGTCGGGAAACACATCCGCGATCCGGTCGACGGCGGGATTCAGCGCGGCATCCTGCGTACCGCCGTAGGAGTAGACCCACAGAAAATTCGGCGGCGGGTCAGGCTCGACGAGGGCCCGGAATCGGGATACCTCTTTGGTGTAGGCGTAGAAATTCGAGTCGGGTCGAGCTCGGCAGATATCCAACCATGCGTGAAGATATGCGTCGGAAAAGAAATCGCCGCTGTCGTGGATTCTGATCCAGGCGCCGTGGAACTTGGTCGCGCCGAGTTCGGCGACCATTGCGGCCTGCCAGCCGGCCAGGTCGTCGAGGACGTACATGAGGTTCGCCTGGTGCTTGGCGCGGACGACCGGCCAGGTGTAGGTGCCGTGCCGGGCGTAGCACGCGCGGGCGCAGATTCCGGCGCTGGGGCAGGTGTTGTAGGTGCGGCCGTCGGGCAAGCGGCCGGCCCAGGCGGGCAATGACCAGTTCCACACGCCGATCTGGCGCATCTCGCTGTTTTGCGTGAGCAGCCGAGCGGGCCGGCGGACGGTGGCGGAAATGGGCAGTGACGTAGACATGGGTATCCCCTGGGTGCGATTCGGTGTGAACGGATTGATGCCCGCGATGAGGCGATTAGGCGGCGTCGAGTTCGATCTGCGACGCGTCGCCGTCGTCGAACGAGTCCGCGATTCCTGCGGTGTCGTCCACGCCGAGTTCGACGAAGGAGTTCTCGATTCCCGACGAGGTGTCGGAATATCCGGCGATTTCGGCGGGGTTGGACGTGACCAACTCGTGCTCGACCGGGGAGGCGATGGACTGGAATGCCACTCGCTGCGTCCCGGTCGACAGGAGCCCCTGGCCGCGGTCCGCGGAGAGCAGGAACTGGCGCTCACCCATGGACAGGTCGAAGGTGCGGGTGATCTCGTCGATCGCCTGGGAGGCTTGCCGCAGCAAGATCTGCGTCGCTGCGTTGGCTACGACGGCCTTGCCGAGGTCCGAACCCAGGACGTCCGCGGTGTCCTGGGTGGCCACCGTGAGGCCCGCCCACTGCTTGCGGCTCGCCTTGGCCATCCGGAACAAGAACTCGGCACCGGCGGGTTCCTTCATCAGCAGCCACGCCTCGTCGACCACGACCAGCCTGGGTTTGCGGATGGCCGGGTTGGAGACCTGCCGCCAGACCGCGTCAAGCGTCAACAGGGTGCCGATCGGCTTGAGCTCGTCGGCGAGATCCCGCAGCGAGAACACCACCAGGTGCCCTTCCGGGCGGGTCGAGGTCGGGCCAGAGAACAGCCCCGAGAACGCGCCGGTGACGTACGGGTGCAGCCGGGCCGCGAGCTCGACCCCGGCGGGGTCACCGGTCCCGGCGAGGACCTCGGCGAGGTCGGCCAGCAGCGGCGCCGGGCGCGTCCAGGTCCGCGGATCCGAGGTGATCCCCACACGCTGGTAGGTCGCGGTGATCGCCCGGTCCAGCGCCGCACGTTCGGTCGCTTCGAGCTCGCTGCCCAGCAGCACCGAGATCACGGTGTGCAGGAACAGCGACCGCCGGATCAGCGCGTCGCGGGGCGCGGTGCGGCGCCCGTCCGGGCGGGTGTGGATCGGCAGGTCCATCGGGTTGAGCCGGACCTGTTCGGCGCCCAGGTGCACATACGTCCCGCCGACCGCGGCGGCCAGCCGGGCGTACTCGTCCTCGGGGTCGATGACGTGGATCTCGATCCCGCGATACAGGCTTCGGAGGAGCTCCAACTTGACCAGGTAGCTCTTGCCTGCGCCGGAGCGGCCGAGGATCACGCTGTTGTGGTTGTCCAGCGCGAACCGGTCATGGTGCACGAGGCCCTGGCTGCCGACGTTGAAGCCGTAGAGCACGCCACTCGGCGCGCCGACCGAGGTCGGGTCCGGTGGCGGCAGATCGGGCGAGGTGAACGGGAACGCCGCGGACAGGGCCGAGGTGTCGAACGTCCTCCTCATGCCCACGAGATCGAGGCCCATGGGCAGGCTGGTGATCCAGCCCTGCAGGCTGCGGTAGGTGGTGGGTTTACAGTCCAGCAGGAGCGACGCCGCCAGCGACCGGATCGCGGCGACTTCGTCGCTGAGGGCTTCCTCCGTGGGGGCGTGCACGGTCAGGTACAGCCCGAGCCGGTAGAGCTTGCCGTCGCCGCGGGCCACGCGTGCGGACAGGTCGTAGGCGTCCTCGGTGGCGGCTTCGACGTGCGGGTCGATCAGCCGGCCCTTCTCGCTCGTGTGCCGCCGGCCGGACTCCAGTTTCGACAGCTGTTTCTTGAGCCGGTTCGCCGCGGTGACCGGGTCGATCGGCTCGATGTGCAGGGAGACGTCGACCCTGCCGGGGTAGGTCAGCAGCGGCTGCAGCCAACCGGGGTGGACCTCGCGGGGGTAGCCGACGACGGCGAAGCTGGCGACCCATTCGCCGCCGACTTCCAGCGCGCGGGGGCGCACGGAGATGGCGTCCGGGGTGAACGCGCTGGCCCGCCCGAGCGGCGGCTGCACAGCCTGAGTCTTCCGGCCGCGGCGCTTGGCTGTGGTCTTCATCGGCGGTACCTCCCCGCAGAGCTGGCGTAGTCGTCGGGGTGCTCGGCGGTGTCGTCGAAGCCGTCGTCCCAGGCGTCCTCGGCCTCGCCGAACGCGTCGTCGTCGGGGAACGCGGCACGGCCGAACGCGCTTGCGTCCCAGCCCTCATCCGGGGCGGTGGTGATGACCTCGTCCGAGCCGGCGAGACCGGAGTTCGGCGGGATCACGCTGTCGGGGTTGCAGGCCGCGGCGAGCACCGCGGTGGCCTGGCCTGCGTCCAGCGGGGTGACCACGATCCCCGACGGGGATAGCAGCTCGACTGCCTCGCCGAGCCGGCGAATGAGGCGGGCTTCGGCGGCACGGCGGGTGGCGTCGTCGACGGAGGCGGCTTGCTTGGCGGCCCGGCGTTTCGCGGTCAACGCGGCCAGCGGTGAGGCTCCTCCGAGCCCGTCGGTCGGCCGCGTGGTGAGCAGTGGTTCGCGCAGGATCAGCAAGACCTGGCGGCGCAGCAGGTCGGTGGCGCGGCCGAGTTGGTCGAGGTACTCGGCGTGCTCGCGCGCCGCCCGTTCCAGCGCCGGGTGCGGCAGACCGCCGGCCTGGTCGCGGAGCTCGGCGATCTGTCCGGACAGGTCGAGTCGTTCCGCCCGCACCAGCACCTGTACTGGTGCAGTCAGTGAGTGCAGATACCGACCGAAGGAGGCGACGAGGGACTCCTGCTCGGCCGGGGTGCGCAGCCCGAAGTTGATCGTGGAGCAGACCGCGACCACGGCGACGCCGTCCTTGCCGAGGTCGATGACACCGGTGTCGGTGACCGCCTCGGCGGGCAGCCGCAGCGCGGCCGGTGAGACCGCCGACGCCGCGGCATCCGCGCCGTCCTTCCGGTTGGCGCGGCCCTTGCTGCTGGTGTTCGCGACCTGGCTGCCCAGCCACTCGGGAGCCGGGCGGATGCCTTCCGGCGCGGCCACTCGGTGCTGCGGGCTCATCCGCTGCCGCAGCGCCGCCAGCACCAACCGGTCGAGGGTGATGCCGTCGCGCTGACCCAGCGCGAGGAACGCGGCGGTCACCCCGATCGGGATGGCGACGATGAGGAACGCCACCAGCGGCACGAACTCGCGGGTGAGCGTGTACGCCCCGTACAGCACGATCCCGGTGACGGCGAGGATGAGCAGCTGCCGCGCGGTCAGCGGACCGATCACGCGGTCCTCGCGATCGACGTCGGCGGGAATCCTTACCGGCTGACTCATTTCCCTTCACCTCCTGGAGCGGGTTTCGGTGCGCGGAACACCGGCGGCGGAACCGTGTGGGTGCGCCGGTAGGCGTCGCCGATGCGCGGCTCGGGCTGCGCCTGCCGGAACACCGGCGCGGCAGGCGCGGACGCCGGCCTGGGTGGCGACGACGGCTGCGGCGCTGGCGGCGTGGCGGGTCGGAACTGCAACTGCGGCGGCACCGACGCGGTGCGGATCGGGCGAGCCGGCGGTGGGGTGGCGCCGCGTCGACGCGGTCCTCCGGCGGCTTGGAACTGGGGTGCCGATCCCGGCCGCGGCCCCCGCCGCGGCGGGGATACCGGAGTGGCGGGCGTGGGTGCGGAACTGAACTCAGGAGGCATGGCTGGTCCCTGGTTCGCCGGGGTGACGGCGGGGTCGTGGGTGGTGTCTTGGGGTGAGGGCTGCAGGAACTGCGGCGCCTGCGAGGGCAGCCGCGACCGGCGGGCCGCGCGGGCGCGCTCGGCATCATGGGCCGCCTTGAGCCGCTTGTTGACCATCTCCGGAGTGGGTGCGAGGCGCGGCTGAGCAGGCCACGGCGGATCCGCCGACCCGCTTCCGCGGCCACCACCTCCGCCACCGCTCTTCGCGCCGACGCCGGCACCGACCTTGCCGAGCGCACCGGTCTTGCCGGCGACCATGCCGAAGGTCTTCGCCGCGACGTAGGCGCGGACCAAGCCGCCGATGAAGGAATGGCCGGAGCTGACCTTGACCGCCTTCAACAGCCAGAACGGGATCTTGAACAGGACGAAGAAGAGGGCGATCGCAGCGACCAGCGTGCCGAGCGCGGACAGCGTCGAGCCGAACAGGTGCACGCCGCCGGACAGGAACGTGCGGACCGCGGTGATCAGCACCAGCGCTTGGGCGACCTGGATACCCAGGGTCGCGGTCATCGCCTTCCACCACCAGCGCGCCAAGGGGTCGGTGTGCGGCAGTGCGTGGCACATCAAGAACAGCGGCCCGCTGATGATCAGAACCAAGGTGATAACGATCCGAACGACGTAAACGACCAGCAGCGCGAGGCCGAGCACCACTAGAACCAGCCCGACGAGGATGATGAACAAGCCGCCGGCGGCGATGCCCTGAACGGCGTCCTGAAGGGTGTTGCCCAACGAGGGCGCGTTCACCCCATCCCCGAGGACTCCCAGGGTGAGGCCGTTGGCCAGCCGAATGAACTTGTCGACGGCGAACAGCGACAGTGCCGACGCGATGAACGCCAATGGGATCCGCGGCCCGATCTCTTTGATCGAGTAGCGCGCCTGAACGCTCTCGTGACTCATCACGACGATGCCGCCGAGCAGGATGAGCAGGCCGTAGGCGGCGACCACGATCTCCCAGGAGTTGTTCCACAACTCGCCGATCCCGGGCAGGTCGCTGATGGTCGGCGTGGACAGCGCGGTGTGCCCGATCAATTCCAGGATCGGTGAGAGCGCGGCGTCGACAATTCCGCGGAACGCCGAGTTGATGGCCTCGGTGATACACGCCCCAAGGTCGGTGATCCCGCAGTCCGAGTCGCTCTCGCCGCTGCCGATGTCCGGCTGCTCCGGCCCCGTGCTTGGCGGCGGCGAGGTCGGCTGCGGGATGCAGTCCTCACCCGTGCAGGGCTGACTCGGGGTCGTGGTCAGCGTGGACGAGGAGCACCCGACCTGGCCGGGGAATCTGCAGGTCGTCGGCGCGGGCAGCCCGGTCGGTTGGGTCAGTGGCCCGGTGGGAAGCGGTTGGCTCGTGGTCGGCGCGGGAAGGTGACACACCGGTAGCGGCGAATCCGGCGTGCAGGGGTCAACGGTCGGGATCGGCACAGGTGGTTGCGGCGAAGGCTGCCGCGGGGCGGCGGGTGCGGCCCACGCGCTCACAACGAGGGCGCCGACCAAGAGCACGGCGATGCTCAGCGCCAGCATCCAGCCCGCGGGCCAGCGCCGCCGCCGCAGACCGGCCGGCGGCCGGTTGGCACCAGCATCGGAGACCGGGAAGGGCGTCGCTCGGTCTGCGACTGCGGGGGTCGCGACCGGGCCGCCGGGACGGCGGCCCGGGTGCCCCGTAGGCGGAGTGCTGACGGCCATCGGTCAGGCCCCCACGATCCCTTTGAGGATCTCCACGACCAGCGGCGCGAGTGCCGCCAGGCCGTAGCCCCACCCTGCGGACTTGAACGCGGTCTTGGCCTTCTCGATCTCGCCGGGGTCGCCGCCGCCCATCACGTAGCGGACGCCGCCGATGGACAGGAATACTGTGGCCAAGCCAGCTAAGATGCCCATGATCCAGTTGCGGACGTTGTTCAGGACATCGGTGACCGAGCCGGCAAGGGCGACGACCATCGTGTCGGCGTGCGCCGCCGACGCCGATGTCAGCAACGCCACAACCGCTAGTTCGACGACCAGCGTCACGTGCGAGCACCGACAGCGCCGTGCCTGGGCTGGCGGCTGCGGATCACCCTGGAACCGGATATGACGCGGCCCGCTCACGGCGCGGTGGAAACGATGGATCAGGCGCATTGCGGCACCTCCGAAGGTCGGGCTGAGCGCGGGTGTGTCCCGCAGCCCTGAACTCCGGATTTCGCATCCGTTTTGGACACGCGATCCTGAACTTTCTGCCCCGATCCGACCCCAGCGACAGACACGGACAGTGACGACCGCGGCACGTCGCGGTCGGACGTGACCGGGCGCGCGAGGGCCACCGCGGTGGCCACCTGGTCGGTCAGCGGGTCGGTCGGATCGGTCTCGGCGGCGCTGTCGCGCAGGTACGCGGCGAGCCGGAGCTCGGCGCGTTTGCGCGTCTTGTAGACCGCCCACTCGCCGGTCTGGTGCGCCGCGGCCCAGTCCGCGACGGGCACCTCTTCCAACCGGGTCGCACCGATGAGTGCGGCCTCGGTCTGGGTCAGGACTCCGTCCGCGACCGCGCGAGCGAGGACCAGATCCGGGTGACCCCATGGCGAGTGTGGCGGGGTGGAGCGGAAGCCCGGCGCGACCGGAGTCGGACCGGAGAGGGCTTCGGCGAGCGCGTCGTAGCCGGACCGGTAGGCGGCCCACCGCAGTCGCAGCATGATCCGCGGCGGACGCAGATCGATGGTCGACAACGCGGTCAGGAAGCCGCGCAACACCTCGGCGTGGACATCGGCCGGATCGCCGGCGAACCGGTCGGACAGGGTAGCCGCGACCGAGGTCAGCGCGGGCAATGCGACCCCGACCGCGGCGACCGTCCAGGTCGCTCCTTCCGTACGCGAGCGCAGCACCAAATGTGCCCACACCGCGTCCCGCGTCGCCTGCGGGCACCGGCGCGCCAGCAACCGGTCGCGGACCTCGTCCAGCGGGATGTACCGGTCGGGCAGGCCGGGGAAGAGCCGCCCGTTCAGCGACACCGGATGCGGCCCGGTCACCAACCAGGTAAACGTGTCCCGCGCGATATCCAACGAGTTCGGGACAACCTCGTCGCTACCGCGACGAAAAACGGATTGTGCTGCCATGTCGTAACTCCCACGGCGTCGATGCGAACAACAACGCCATCAGGAAGCCACGACCGATACCACGGAAATACCACGCTATTACTAGGCGCCAACTACGCAAACCACATCGGGACTACTAGCGAACTACTATTTCACCCCGCGAACGCGTCGAGTCAAGATCAAAAATGAGCTTGGTCAACTACGAGAGTTGATCAACTCTAGTAGCCTTTGAACTGCTGTTATAGTCGCTCGCTAGTACGGCGCTAGTAGTCACCGCGGGCTCCGATGCGGACCGGCGACAAGATCCACGTATCACTCCCGAAAAGATCTTGAAAAATCTGGCCACTACTGAGTCCAGGAAGCAGCCCGCAGCGACGTGAGGTGGCCGATCAAGCGATTCCTTATGCGCGGATTCGGCAGAACTATTCGAATCGCGTCGAGTCGCGATTGATCCGAGTCGGCGCGGCGCAAGTAAATTTGGCGGGGCGTGTCCAAAACGGGGTCGAAATACGGAGTTAAGGGGCGTCAGAACGCACGGCACCCATCCGTCGGAGGAGACCCCGCGATGACCCCGACACACGGCCACGGCTCACCGGGAGACGGCTTCCAGGAGCACGGCCCGACCGACCCACCGACCGACCCGCTCCCGCCCCCGCAGCGGCGGCGAACATCGCGCCTGCGCACCCTGCGCCACCCGCGTCCCGCCCGGCCGAGCACCGTCTGGCCGTGCGCTCAAGACGACCTCCGCGAGGGCACCGGACTGCTCGCCAACTGGCTGCTGACCGCGGTGATCAAGATCGTCACCACCTACACCCAACCCGGCCAGCGGGTGCTCCTGCTCGACCCCGCGCCCTACCTCGCCCCACCCTCATCGTGGTCGCCAGCCGGGGGCCGCAACCAGTCCCGGCCCGGCCCGTACGCCGGACTGCACGAAGCGGGCTGGACCGTGGTCCGACTCGGCCGCGGCGTCCAAACCCAGACCGCCGTCGCGCACCCCGACCCGGTCGACGAACACTCCGCTGACGCGTCGGTCGAGTCCGAGTCCGGACTCCGACCGCGCACCGACAGTCCGACCACCGACCAGCCCGCCGGACCGTCGACACACCGCCGTCCCGGACCGGACTCCACTGCGACCGGCACCGGTCCGGACCGCTACGACCTCGTCATCACCGCGGCCGACTCGCGCACTCTGAACTGGTTCCGCCCGGCCGACTGGGCCGGTCTGCTCACCCCGACCGGCATGCTCACCGTCATCACTCACGGTGACCATTCCCGTGGTCGGCTCACCGACCCCGCCGGCTCGCTGGTGCGCGCCGCGCAGCACGCCGGGCTGCGCTACCTCGATCGCATCGCCCTGCTGCGCGTCCCCGTCCGCGGCGGCGCCCTCGCGGTCACGACCCCGGCCCCGCACGCCCGACCGCAGGGGCCAGCGGGACCGCTCACGACGCCCGCTCGCCACACCCAGGTGCATGACGACCTCTTGGTGTTCACCCGCCAGCCGGCCCTGACCGACGCCGTCGACGGAGAGGAGACCTCTGGTGACTGACCGTCCCACGTCGCCCTGGCCGCTCCCCCTGCCGCCGGGGGAGGAGCCGCCGATGCGGGCAATGTCGGTCTGGCCGACCGGCCAGCGCGACCCGCTCGCGCAGCTGCGCGACGCCGGCTGTGTGCCGGGCACCGAGACCGATCTCGACCGGATTCCGCCCGCCGTCGCCGCCCACACGATCGCCACCTACACCCGCCCCGGCGACCTCGTTCTCGACCCGGATTGCGGCGTGGGCACCGTCCTCGTCGAGGCGCTGCGCACCGGCCGTCACGCGCTCGGACTGACCTCCCGCAACCGGTGGTGGACCCTCGCTCGCGCCAACGTCACCGCCGCCAAAACCGCGGGCGCGTGGCGCGACGGCTCGGTCCTCGACGCGCGGCCGAAGGTGCTCGCGACCGTCCGGGCCGCCGGGCTGATCGGGCGAGTCGGACTCGTCCTGACCACCCTGCGCACCGCGGACCGAGAGAGCAGTCCGGACCGCGGCCCGGTCGAGTCCGCTCTCGTAGACCTCGCTACGACGCTGCTCTACTGCGAGCCGCTGCTGCGCTCCGGCGGACACGTCGCCATCGTGACGCGACCCCTGCGGAACCCGGACGGCTCGCTGGTCGACCTGACAACTCCGCTCATCGCCGCCGGAATCTCGGCCGGGCTGGCGCCGGTCGAGCGGTGCATCGCGCTGACCGCCGGACTGCGTGGCAGTCGACTGGTCACCCGCGCCTCACTCGCCGAGCGGCGCGCCGCCGCCCGCGCCCGCGTCGCCGGTACGCCGACCGCGCTCACCGCGCACCACGAGGTACTCGTCTTCCAACTCGCCCACGACGCCGAACTCGCTGCTGCCGCGGCAGCCGGCATCCCGTGGCCGACCGAGGACGAGGTCATCCGACCCGCCATCAACGGCGTCACCTACCCCCGCTGGAGGCGATCGGCATGACCACCCGCCTGTACTGCCGCGAGTGCGGCTGGCACCCCGAGTTCCGACGCAAGCGCGCCGCGCTCCGCGCCGCCGCACGCCACCACTGCACCGGCACACCGGTGGCCGAGACCCGTCCACCATGGTGGTCCCGCCTGTGGACAAACCAGTCGGGTACTCGCGCCGTCGACACCGACGCACGAGCGGATGACCAGTCCGGTGACGACGTACTGGTCGATGCTCACGGCAACCGCATCCAGTGGGCCGCGCTCGCCGCGCACCACGCCGAGACCACCCGCCGAGCCCGCGCCGCGATGGTCGAACTCGTCCGCGCCGGCTACCAGATCGGGCCACCGCCCTACGGCTACCGCGCCCTGCGCATCCGGGTCACCGACCCCAGCGGACACAGCAAGCTGCGGGCAGTCCTCGTCCCGGACTGGCAGACCGCCGCGGTCGTCAAGCAGATCTTCACCTGGCGCGCCGACCACGGCCTGACGTTCGCCGCCATCGCCGCACGACTCAACAGCGACCCACGCCAGTACCCGGCACCGGTGCCCAACGGGCGGTGGACCGCCAAGGCCGTCCGTCGCATCGTCACCAACGCCAAGTACACGGGGCGCCAGGTCTGGGCCCGCACCGTCGCCGGCCGCCCTGCGCCGATGGAGCAGTGGGTCACCTCGGCAGCAAAGGTGCACGAGCCGCTGGTCGACGAGCGCACCTTCCACCAAGCACAGCCCAAGCGCGTGGCTGGGGAAGGTGGCCATGACAGTGCAGCTTGACCACTTCTCCGCACGGGCGAAACCCGACCTCACGTTCGGCTCGCTTTGCACCGGATACGGGGGCCTGGACCTCGGTGTCGCAACTGCGCTTGGCGGCGGACGATTGATGTGGGTGGCAGATCCGGACCCACACGTGAGCAAGGTCCTCGCCGCTCGCATGCCGGACATGCCCAACTTGGGCGACATCACAACCGTCGACTGGCAACAGGTCGAGCCCGTCGATGTCCTCACTGCCGGATTCCCGTGTCAGGACATCAGTGCAGCCGGCCGCCGAGCCGGCATCAGGAAAGGAACCCGCAGTGGGATCTGGCACCAGGTCGTCACAGCCGTTCGCCATCTACGACCGGCGCTCCTCGTCGTGGAGAACGTCGCCGCCCTCCGCTGGCGTCAAGGCGGCCTCGACATCGTTCTCGGCGACTTGGCCGAAGTCGGGTATGACGCGCAGTGGACAAGCGTTCGAGCGTCCGACATCGGCGCACCCCACCGACGCGAGCGGGTGTTCCTGCTCGCCTACCCAGCCGAGACCACCTTCACCGCGCAGCCGGTCACGACAGAAGGCGACGGTGACGGCAGCCCGGCCCAGCCCGAATCCATCCGAGTCCGTCAGGCTGCTCCCGACACCACAAGCACGGGACGACACGCGCGGCGGATCCTCGCCCGAGTCGCGTCGGGCAGGGGGACATCAGGTGAACCTCACCGATACGGTCACGACCTTCCTGCCGACGCCAGCGAGCAGCAACCCCAACGATGGCGAGGACCCCGCCGGTTGGCTGCAGCGCCAGGCACATCACCGTGCCCGGGGCATCAACGGCAACGGAATGGGCATGCCCTTATCGATCGCAGTGAGGCTGCTGCCAACGCCACGAGCGAGCGACACGGGCACAGCCGGCAGGAGAGCAGGGGCAGGTTTCCGTCCCCCCTTGTCCCAGGAGGTTCTCCCGCTGTTCCCCGTGCTTCCCGAACCGTAGAAGCTCGTCATGTCGAGCCGGAGGCTTCGCATGTCGACTGGGGCCCCTACGCGCCAGCAATTCGGCGATGGGAACTCATCCGCGGCATAGCAGCTCCGCATCCAACGGAACCTGGCACGAGGAGCCGTCCCCGCCTGTCACCACTGTTCGTCGAATGGCTCATGGGCCTCGACCCAGGCTGGGTAACCGCTGCCGACATACCTCGGGCCGCCCAGCTGAAGGCACTGGGCAACGGCGTCGTTCCTCAACAGGCAGAGTTCGCCGTCCGTCTCATGCTGGACGACCTTCTACGTCGCGACATGCACGACAACGAGGTTCAGGTCGCGTGAAATGGGACCGCAGCTCTCAGTGATACTCGTCACCAGCTGGCCGGAGAATCGTTGACCCCAGGCTCGTCGGCCAGTGCGGTTTCGCGTGGAGGCGTAACCCCATACAACTCGTCCGGCGTGCAGTTCAGGGCGGTACACAACGCCTGCAGCGTTTCGGTCTTCATCTGGACCGGCTGGTTGTTCATCAGCGCGGAGATTGACGGCAGGGACAGGTTGAAGTTGGCGCGTCGGGCGAGAAGTTCCTGCAGTTCTGTGCCCTTCCACACATTGCGCGAGGCCATTACCTGCCTAAGCCGCCATCGAAGTTCCACCGCCACGCCTTCCCGCACTCGCCGGTCATCGCGCCCTGCCTGGGCCGGTCGCCGCTCAGTCTCCCGGATAGGCACCAGAAACCCGACGGACCTCATGGCGTGTTCAACCATGGCACTACGCGACACGCGCAGGACTTAACCTTCTTAGGTTTCACCTATACTATTTAGGCATTACCTTACTCAATGGGAGGCGACTCCCGTCATACGGAGCCCGCGGTCGCGCTCGCAGCCAACGCGGCGCGCCGTCGATGGCATGGAGTCGCGCGTGCGGGGTCTGTACCGCCGAAGGGGAACGAGAGATGGACCGAACCGCTGATGGAGCACCGGGCAACGCGCGGCATGCATCTTGGGGCTACAACAACGTCTGCGGCGCAACCGCCACGCCTTTCGACCGCCTGTGGCGGCAGGTCACCAAGTCGCTGGGTGAGGATCGCTACGCCATGGCCAGCGCTTTGCTTGCTCGGGTGAAAGGTGCGGGGTGATGGCGGCTGACCGACTGCGGCGGCACGAACACTCAGACCGTCTCGTTCCGGACGAGCCGCCAGAGATGGTGTTCGAGGTTCAAATCGTGGAAGGCGCTGAGGCCGAGCGGCTGAGGCTGGAACAAGCACGAGTGCTGTGGGAGGTGACGGAATGGGTGGCCCAGAGGCGATCCGCGCATGGGCAGGACCGCGCCGCGTAGATCGCGCGCATGCGCTCGCCGGGCCGGCGACACGCACGGAGCCATCGTTCATTCGCGTTGCCTTCGCCGGACGGACCTCGACTTACGACCAGCAAGACCCCACGCTGTCGATCCCGCGGCAGCTGCGTACCTGCCACGGCGTGCTCCCGGATACCGCCGTCATCGTCGCGCACTTCTACGACATCGAATCCGGGCGCAAGGATCTGTCCGACCGTGGACGCGGGCAAGCGCACGAGCTGTTCCAGATCCCCGTTCCCCGCGACGGCGGCATCCAAGATCTTCTCGACGAGGCCGATCGGCCGGACCGACGATTCGACGTCGTGATCTGTGAAGACATCTCGCGCGTCGGCCGCCGCTCGTACGCCTCCACGGAGATCGAGCACCGGCTGGAGAAGGCCGGCGTCATGCTCATCGCCGCAGACGAGCCGTTCCGGCTGGACAACACGGGGCGTCGCACCAAGACCTCGACGCAGGTCCTGACGCGTCGGGTCAAGCAAGGCGTGGCCGAGTGGTACGTCATCGAGATGCTCGAAAAGAGCTGGGACGGTTTTGAGACCCACACCGAGCAGGGCTACAACGTCGGCAAACCGTGCTACGGGTACCGAGCCAAGAAGATTCCTCACCCAGTGCCCGCCAAGCGCGCAAAGGGCATCAAGAAGACTCTGCTCGAAGTCCATCCGGTCGAAGGCGCGGTCGTCCGCAAGTCCTTCGGTTGGCGGGTCGTCGAGCGCCTCGGCTACCAAGCGATCGCCGACCGGCTCAACCAAGACCTCGTGACCAACCCGCCACCGATCCCGATCGATCCGGACCGGGCCGTCGGCATCTGGACCTACTCCAATGTCCGCGACATGCTCACCAACCCGAAACACACCGGGCACATGGTGTGGAACCGCCGGGCCCGCAAGGGCGGTGGCAGGAACCGGATGAACCCGGTGTCGGAGTGGGTCTGGTCGCCCGAGCCGGCCCATGAGGCACTGATCGACTTGGAGACCTACGTCCAAGCGCAGCAAGTCGCGGAACGACGCGAGCGATCTCGCACCGCCAGCAGGAGCCGCAACCCGCAGGCCAAACGGATCTACAAGCTCCGCAGCTATATCTTCTGCGTGTGGTGCGGCCGACGGCTGTATGGCAAGACGAAACGGCAACACGCCTACTACGTCTGTGCGCCGAAGAAGGCGTGGGTTCCGGAAGGCCACCCGAGCTCCACGTACTGGGTGCGGGAGCGCAACCTGCTCGAAGGGCTCACCGCATTCCTCGCCGCCCAGGTCTTCGGCCCGTACCGACGTGAGCTGCTCGATGCCAGTCTTCGAACGATCGACGACAACGCTAACCAGGAACGTCAGGCGCGGATCATCGCGCTTCGGCGCTCGATCACCGAGACCGAAACCAAGAGCAAGCGGCTCGTCCGCAGTCTGGAGATCGCCGACGATGTCGACCAAGCCTTCATCCGTGACATCAACGAGCGGCGCGCCGAGCTCCGGTCCCAGAAGGAGGACCTGGAGCGCCAACTCGCCGAAGCCGAGGATGAGGTACAGCGGGCACCGAACCCGACGCTGCTCGACTACTTGCCGGTCACTCCGATCGACCTTGTCGAGCTTCCCGACGAACTCTCGCGCAGGCTGTTCGAGGCCCTCCGGCTGGAGATCCACTACGACCCGAAGACACGCACCGCCACGTGCCGCGTGACGCTGCTGGGCGACACCATCAACGCCGTCTCCCGCACGACCCAGGAGGCGGTGGTCATCCCGTTCCCAAAACAGAAAGGTCCCGCCATGGAGATGCAGCATGACCTCCCCAGCGGGACCGTCTGTGTAGTGCCCCCGGCAGGATTCGAACCTGCGACACCCGCTTTAGGAGAGCGGTGCTCTATCCCCTGAGCTACGAGGGCTGGCTGCCCCAGACTAGCGGGTCCGGCCGCAGGCCATGAGCGTGACCTCGGCCTCGCCCAGCCGAGCGGCCACGAACACCGGCGACGCGGGCACCGATCAACCGACGAAAGGCGCAACCGCCCCGGGTGATCAGCGTATCGACGCCGGCGCTACCAGTGGGTAACCTTCCGTGACCGGGACGCGGAAACCCCGCTCCACCGACCGTTCGGAGGGCTTAGGTTGATCAAGCTCATGTTCGCCGACGACGAGGATCTCGTGCGCTCCAGCCTGCGCGGCATGATGGCGGGCGCGCCGGACATCGAGGTGGTCGGTGAGGCGAACGACGGGCGCTCGGCAGTGGAAACCGCCCGTCGGCTGCACCCGGACGTCGTCCTGCTCGACATCAAGATGCGCGCCCCCGACGACGGCATCCGCGCCCTCCGCGCGATCCTCGAACTGCCCAGCCCGCCCGCCGCCGCGATGCTGACCACCTTCGACATGGACGAGTACGTCAGCCTGGCCCTCCGGCTCGGCGCGAACGGCTTCCTCCTCAAGGACATCGAGCCCGCGGCGCTGCTCCGCGCGGTGCGGGACCTCGCGCGTGGTGGCGCCGTCCTCGACCCGGGCGTCGCGGCGCGGATGGTGCGCGCCCACCGCGAAGGGCAACGCGCCGCGCAGCCCGCGCGCAAGTTGCTCGCCTCACTTTCCGACCGCGAGCGCGAAGTGGTCGGCCTCATCGGGCAGGGCCTGTCCAACGCCGAGATCGGCGGCAAACTCCATCTGTCCGAGGCCACCGTCAAGGGCTACGTCTCCGCGGTCCTGTCCAAGATCGGCGCCGCGAACCGCGTCCAGGCCGCCCTGCTCGCCTACCGCGGCGGGCTGCTGGACCAGTGACTTCTTAGGCGGGTCTCAGCACCGTCCGCAACACTGTCCACATGCGCATTCTCGTTGTCGACGACGATCGGGCCGTCCGGGAGTCGCTCCGCCGGTCGCTGGAGTTCAACGGCTACCAGGTGGAGCTCGCCGGCGACGGCGCCCAGGCGCTGGAGCGCGTCATCGCCGACCGGCCGGACGCCATGATCCTCGACGTCATGATGCCCAGACTCGACGGGCTGGAGGTGGCCCGCCGCCTGCGCAGCACCGGCGACGACCTGCCGATCCTCGTGCTCACCGCCCGGGACACGGTCTCCGACCGCGTCTCCGGCCTGGACGCGGGCGCCGACGACTACCTCCCGAAGCCCTTCGCGCTGGAGGAGCTCCTCGCCCGCCTCCGCGCGCTCCTGCGCCGCGCCTCCCGCGAGGCCCAGACGCCGCCGGACGCCGAGAAGCTCACCTTCGCCGACCTGACCCTCGACCCGGGCACCCGCGAGGTCCGCCGCGGCGAGCGCGACATCAGCCTCACCCGCACCGAGTTCGCGCTGCTCGAACTGTTCATGTCGTACCCGAAGCACGTGCTGACTCGCGGCCGCATCCTCGAGGAGGTGTGGGGCTACGACTTCCCGACCTCGGGCAACGCGCTGGAGGTCTACGTCGGCTACCTGCGTCGCAAGACCGAGGCCGGTGGTGAGCCGCGCCTGATCCACACCGTCCGCGGCGTCGGGTACGTCCTCCGGGAAACCCCGCCGTGAGCCATGTCGTGACCGAACCGGTGCCCGTGATCCGCGTCGACAACGGAGGCGGCCCCGCCCCCCGGAGGGTGTCGCTGCGGGCACGCGTCACGCTGCTGGCCGCGGCGTGCGTGGCGGGGGTGCTGGCGCTGGTCTCGCTCGGCGCCTACATCACGGTCTACAACAACCTGTACCAGCAGGTCGACGACGAGCTGATCCAGCAGGCGAACAGCGTGATCAACGACCCGCAGGTCGTGCAGACCGGCGGCCTGCGCATCCCCACCTACATCACGCGGCTGGTCGACGTGCGGTTCGACCTGATCGTCGCCGACGGCTCGTCCGCGTTCGAGTCGGAGCCGTCGATGCGGCCGCCGATCGGGCTGGACGAGCGCGAGGTCGCCAGCGGCCAGAAGCCGTCGTCGATCCGCACCGACCAGAACACCGACTCGCGCGTGCTCGCCGTGCCCTACCGCTACCAGCCGGGCGTGGCGCTCGTCCTGTCACAACCACTCGACGCGACCAAACAGACCCTGCGTGAGCTGGCGGTTGTCCTCGCGCTTATCGGCGGCGGCGGGATCGTGGTCGCCGCGCTCGCCGGGACGGCCGTGGCCCGCACGGGGCTGCGGCCGGTGGAACGGCTGACGTCGGCGACCGAGCACATCGCCCGGACCGGCGACCTACGGCCGATCCCGATCAGCGGCGACGACGAGCTGGCCCGGCTGACGCACAGCTTCAACACGATGCTCGGCGCCGTAGCCGAGTCGCAGGACCGGCAGCGGCAGCTCGTCGCCGACGCAGGGCACGAGCTGCGCACGCCGCTGACCTCCTTGCGCACCAACCTGGAGCTGCTGCTGTCCGCCAGCCGCTCCGGGGCGCCGACGCTGTCGGAGAAGGACCGCGCGGAGATCGAGACCGACATCAAGGCGCAGCTGGACGAGCTGACCCAGCTCATCGGCGACCTCGTCGAGCTGGCCCGCCAGGACGAGCCGCGCACCGCGTTCGAACGCGTCGAGATGGTCGAGGTCGTGGAACGCGCGCTCGACCGCGCCCGCCGCCGCGCCGGAGAGATCGAGTTCGACGTCGCGCTCCAGCCGTGGCACGTCATCGGCGACGCCGGCGCCCTCGAACGCGCGGTGCTGAACCTGCTGGACAACGCGGTCAAGTTCTCACCGCCGCACTCGCGCGTCGGCGTGCGGATGTACCCGCTCGGCGACGGCACCGCGGTCATCGAGGTGGCCGACTCCGGGCCGGGCATCGCCGACGAGGACCTGCCGCGCGTGTTCGACCGCTTCTACCGCTCGTCCGAGGCGCGCACCCTGCCCGGATCCGGCCTCGGGCTGGCGATCGTCAAACAGGCTGCCGAACGCCACGGCGGCGCCGCGTACGCCGGCCGCGCCCCGGAGGGCGGCGCCCTGCTGAGCCTGCGCCTGCCCGGAATGCCCGGCTGAACCACAACGTCCTGCGCGTGTTGATTCGTGTAGGATTTTGTGTAGTTAGTGGGCGATGGGAGCGATGGTGCTGGCGCGTCAGCGGCAGGCGATGATCCTCGAAGAGGCGCGGCGGAACGGCGCGGTGCGCGTGAGCGACCTGGTCGGCAGGCTCGGCGTGTCCGACATGACCATCCGCCGCGACCTGGACGTCCTCGCCGGCCGCGGTCTGGTGGAGAAGGTGTACGGCGGCGCGACCGCTGTCCTCGGCCCCAGCACCGAGGAGCCCGGGTTCGAGGCCAAGTCGGTGCGGCAGCGGGCGCAGAAGGAGGCCATCGCGAGCCGCGCGGCCGAGCTGGTCCAGCCGGGCACCGCGATCGGCCTGTCCGCGGGCACCACCACGTGGACGCTCGCCCGCGCGCTGGACGGCGTGCCGGGGCTGACGATCGTCACCAACTCGATCCAGGTCGCCGATGTGCTGCGCGCGTCGTCCGCGCCGGACCGCACGGTCGTGCTCACCGGCGGCGTCCGCACGCCGTCCGACGCGCTGGTCGGCCCCGTCGCCGTGCACAGCCTGCGCCGCCTGCACCTCGACCAGGTGTTCCTCGGCGTGCACGGGATGGCCGAGGGGGCGGGCTTCACCACGCCGAACCTGACCGAGAGCGAGACCGACCGCGCGCTGGTCGAGTCCGGGCGGCGGCTGGTCGTGCTCGCCGACTCGTCCAAGTGGGGCGTCGTCGGCATCTCGACCATCGCCGAACTGGACGAGGCGCACGTCGTGGTGACCGACGACGGCCTTGGCGAGGCGGCGCGCACCGTCTTGGCAGAGCATGTGGGTGACCTCGAGGTCGCACCCGTCAACGACGACACGGAGGAAGAGTGAGGCGGACCCTTCGCCACCTTGCCGACGGCAGGGAGATCATCTACTTCGACGAGGGCGAGAACACGCCGCCCCGCACGGCGGAGGACACGCGCGACCTGCCCGCGGTGGCCGCCAGCTCGGAGATCCGCCTCGACCCGCTGACCGGCGAGTGGGTCGCGATGGCCGCGCACCGGCAGACCCGCACCTACAAGCCGCCCGCCGACCTGTGCCCGCTGTGCCCGACCAAGCCGGGCAAGCCGAGTGAGATCCCCGAGCCCGACTACGACGTCGTCGTGTTCGAGAACCGCTTCCCCTCCTTCGAGGAGGGCGCCACCGGCGAGTCGTCCACACTGGACGGTCTGGGTCTCGTGCGGACCGCGCCGGGCAAGGGACGCTGCGAGGTCGTCTGCTTCACCAGTGACCACAACGGATCCTTCGCGGGGCTGAGCCCGTCCCGCGTGCGCACGGTCGTCGACGCCTGGGCGGACCGGACGGCCGCGCTGTCCGAGATCGACGGGCTGGAGCAGGTCTTCCCGTTCGAGAACCGGGGCGAGGAGATCGGCGTGACGCTGCACCACCCGCACGGCCAGATCTACGGCTACCCGTTCGTCACGCCGAAGACGCGCCGCATGCTCGACGTGGCCCGCGCCTACCAGGAGGAGCGCGGCCGCCCGGTGCTCGGCGACGTGCTGGCCGCCGAGCGCAAGGCCGGGACGCGTGTGATCGCGGAGGGGCAGTACTGGACCGCGTTCGTCCCGCCCGCGGCGCGGTGGCCGGTGCACGTGCAGGTCGTGCCGCACCGCCAGGTGCCCGACATCCCGGCGCTGACCGACGCCGAGCGGGACGACTTCGCCGAGGTCTACCTCGACGTGCTGCGCCGCTGCGACGGGCTGTACAACCGGCCGCTGCCCTACATCGCCGGCTGGCACCAGGCGCCCGTCCGGATCGACCGCGAGCTGGGCTGGCTGCACCTCGAACTGTTCTCGATCCTGCGCGCGCCGGACAAGCTGAAGTACCTGGCCGGGTCTGAATCGGGCGAGGCGGTGTGGATCAACGACGCGACGCCGGAGCAGATCGCGGAACGTCTCCGCGCGGTGGGCTGAGTCCGGCGGCATACTCATGCGTGACCCTCAGGCTGGGCTCAGCCCGCTCTCAGGACCGACACGCATGGTAGGGACATGACCGAGAACGACCCCAGCGCACCGCACGACGGCGGTGCCCAGCGGGAGCCCGGCGCGCAGCAGTCGCCGGAGGACGCGAAGACGCCACCGCGCGGAACGCCGCTCGGCTCGGGGCCGCAGCAGCAGCCGAGTCCGTGGTCGGCGCAGGGAGCCGCGCAGCAGCAGTCGCACGCCGCCCAGCCGGGGCAGGCCGGGGGGCACGAGCAGAGCGCGTATGCGCAGACGGGGCAGCAGCCGGCCGGGCAGGGGACCGGGCCGCAGCAGGCAGGGCAGTCCGGCGGGTACCCGTGGACGCCGCCGGGCGCGCAGCAGCAGTCGCCGTACGCGACCGCGACGATGCCCGCGCCGGCCGTGCCGCAGCAGCGTCGTGGCCCGGGCAAGCTCGTGGCCGGGGTCGCCGTGCTGGCGTTGATCGTCGGTGGCGGAGCGGGTGCCGCCGGGGGGTACCTGACCGCGCAGAACAGCGGGAGCGGCGCGTCGTACAACGCGCTCGACCAGCCGGTGCCGGCGCAGCAGACGGCGACCGCGCCGGAGGGTTCGGTCGAGGCGGTGGCGCAGAAGCTGTCGCCGAGCGTGGTGGAGCTGCAGGTGTCCGGCCGGAGCGGGCAGGGTGAGGGCTCCGGGTTCGTGTTGTCCACGGACGGCTACATCCTGACCAACAACCACGTCGTCGAGGTCGCCGCGGAGGGCGGGTCGATCCAGGCGGTGTTCCAGGACGGCACCAAGGCGGCCGCGTCGATCGTCGGCCGCGACCCGACGACCGACATCGCGGTCGTGAAGGTCGACGGCGTGAAGAACCTGACGCCGGTGGCGCTCGGCAACTCGGACGACCTGAACGTGGGCCAGTCGGTGGTGGCGATCGGGTCGCCGTTCGAGCTGGCCGGGACGGTCACGTCGGGCATCGTGAGCGCGCTGCACCGCCCGGTGCGGGCCGGTGGCAGCGAGGGCGACCAGACGACGGTGATGAGCGCGATCCAGACCGACGCGGCGATCAACCCGGGCAATTCGGGTGGCCCGCTGGCGAACCTGTCCGGCCAGGTGATCGGCATCAACTCGGCCATCTACAGCCCGCAGTCGAGCGGAATGGGCCAGACGGAGGCCACGAACGCCGGCATCGGTTTCGCGATCCCGATCAACCAGGCGCGGCGCACGGCGCAGGAGATCATCGACACCGGCAAGGCGACGCAGACGTTCATCGGGGCGAACGTCAGCGACGCGCAGCAGGGTGGCGCGCAGATCGCCGGCGTGCAGTCCGGCAGCCCGGCCGAGCAGGCGGGCCTGAAGCAGGGCGACGTCGTGACGAAGGTCGAAGACCTGGTCATCAACGACGCGGACGGCCTCATCGCGGCCGTGCGAACCCGCGCCCCGGGCGACAAGGTGACCTTCACGCTGAGCGATGGCCGCACGGTGCAGGTCACCCTGGGCGGCCAACCGGTGCCGACGAACTGAGTGCCGGCTGCGTGAGGGGCGCTCGGCGACTCGGGTGGCTGGGCTGAGGAGTTGGCCGCTCCCGCGCGAGCGGGCGGACGAGGGCTCGGCCGGCCAGGTGGCCGGAGGTTGGGCGGGCCGGGGTGGTGGCCAACCCGAGGTGGCCGGCTCGGACGGTGCGCGTGGTGGGGCTTTTGGGATCGGCTGCTCGGGCGGCCGGGGTTGGTGGGTTTCGGCCGCTCGGGGCGGTCGGAGGGAATGAACAGGCGCTCGGCCGCTCGGGGCGGCCGAGACCACTTGACCGGCTCTCACGGGGTTGAGCCGGTATCCAAGCCGCGTGCGACTGGATGTTTTCCGGTCGCGCGCGGTTTCTCTTTGCGCTTGTCGCGGGATGGGGCGCAGAACCTGGCCAAGCCGGGGTCGCCCTGGGGGCTGCGGCGACCAGCCGTGGGAAGTTGTCCACTTCGGACGGCGGCTTGGTGCGGAAGGCAACCGGCCGCGGGCCGGGTCGGGGAGCGTCGCGGCTGCGTCGGAGGCGTTCGGGCGGGACGGCGCGGTCGTGCGTGCCCGGCCTACCTCTCAGTAGTGGCGACGTGCTCGTCGAAGGTCGGTAACCACCGGATACCGTGTGCTCATGGAACGCAGTGCACAGCGGCTGGGCCGCGCGCTCGTGGTGATCGTGGACGACCGCGCGGCGCACGGCGAGCATGAGGACACCTCGGGCCCCCTGGTTCAGGAGCTGCTGGAGGAAGCCGGCTTCATCGTGGACGGCGTGGTGCTGGTGCACGCCGACACCGTGGCGATCCGCAACGCGCTCAACACCGCCGTCATCGGTGGTGTGGACCTCGTCATCACCGTCGGCGGCACGGGGGTGTCGCCGCGCGACGTCACCCCCGACGCCACGATCGGCGTGCTCGACCGGCCCATCCCCGGCATCGGCGAGGCCCTGCGCTCCTCCGGGCTCGCCGCAGGCGCGGTCGACGCGGGCATCTCGCGTGGCCTGGTCGGCGTCTCCGGCAGCACGCTGGTGGTCAACCTCGCCGGCTCCCGCGCCGCGGTGCGCGACGGCATGGCGACGTTGTCCTCGCTCGTGCCGTACGTGATCGACCAGCTCTCCGGGCTCGACGAGTCCTGATGCCCGGGGAGGACCGGGAGCGCAAGCCTCCCCGCGACCGGCGCAAGCTGGACGAGATCTTCGGGGAGGTCCTCCCGGAAACAACGTCCGACGAGCGCGAGCCGGAACGCCCGGCCCGCGACGAGGACGCCTGGTACCGCGAGAACCGGCCGCCCCACCACGGCGGTTAGGCCGGGGAGAGGGTTCTCCAAGGGGCGGTGGTCAGCCCAGCAGGCCGCGGCAGCTGGTTGCCGACGATGTCCGGCCTTGACCGGCTACCGGACAAAACCAGGCTGCCCGCGGTTCCGTATTGAGGCACCGACAGGGTGCCGTGTGGGCGCGGTGTGTGCTGTTGGCCCCCGCTCAGGGCTGCTGCCGAGCTGATGTCGGGGTGCGCTGGCTGGGTGTCCGCTGTTGGCTGCGGCTGGCGTCGGGGGTGGGGCATCGGGTTGAGCCTGGCGCCTCGGGCGGTGCGTCGGGCGCGCCGACCTTCGTACGTGTCCTAAGCCGGCTCGGCGGGCTTCGGCTCACTGCCTGCTCCGGGACCGGAGCCCCGGAGCACGAGCGAGCCTCAGTCGCGGCTTTCAGCGCGGCTGCTGACCTGGCCGTTGGAGCCGCTCTGCTGGCGCAGCAGGTCGCGGATCTCCGTCAGCAGCTCGACGTCCGTCGGCTCGGACGGGCCCTCCTCCTGGCCGCGCTTGCGGCGCTCCTGGATCTTCTTCATCGGCAGGACCAGCAGGAAGTAGACCACCGCGGCCACGATCACGAAGTTGATCGCCGCGTTGATCACGCCTCCGAAGTCGAGGAACGTGGAGTCGTTGTCGCGCAGGACGTTGAACCCCAGGCCCTTCGCGGCGTCCGAACCGCCGATCGCGTTGATCAGCGGCTTGATCAGCCCGTTGGTGAAGGCCGTGACGATCGCGGTGAACGCCGTCCCGATGACGACCGCGACCGCCAGCTCGATGACGTTGCCGCGCATCAGGAAGTCTTTGAAGCCCTTCAGCATGTGCACTCCTCTCGTCCGGAAACGGCTAACGGAGGGTAACGGCTACCGGGTTCCGGAGTGACATCGCGGCCACCTCCCTGGCCGTCTCCTCGGGCAACGAGAGGACGACGAGCGGCCCGTCCCGCGCGCTCGCGAGACGTCCGGCCGCGGCGGGCGGCGGCCGCACCGACAGCACACTTGCCATGCTGGCCAGCACTTTCCTGCCCGCCACGGACTCGTCGAAGGTGACCACGTCGACCCGCATGCCGGGGGTCAGCAGCTCGGCCACACCGGTGTCCGCGAGGCGGACCGGGACCGCGGCAAGGGCAAGATCACCCGTGAAGGGGACGGGTGCGGAGGGTGGCGGCGGCGCGGCCCGCGGCTGGGCCGCGTCCGGGCGTGCGGCCAGCACGGCCGCGGTGATCAGCAGGCCGGCGGCGACCAGCTTGCGCAGCCGGTGCCATCGGCGGCCGCCGAAGCGGGGCCGGAGCCGGTTCCAACGGGCACGCGGATCGAAGCGCATGGCGAAGCACCCCCAGTCGTCGAGCGCGACGGCGGAGTGCCGTCGACGAGATCGACGCTAGGGGTGCTGACACCCGGCGGAAAAGACGCGGATCTGGCAGCTGTGGATAACTGGGTACTTGTGGATAACTCGGCCGTCAGGAAGCCGCGGCCGCGGTTGTCGTCGTACCGCTCGACGAGGATGACGAAGAGACGGAGCTGCTCTTGCTCTCGCCGGAGGAGCTCGACGAGCTGGACGAGGAGGAGGTGGACGACTTCGACGACGAGGACGAAGACGACGAGCGCGAGTCGGTCCGGTAGAAGCCGGAGCCCTTGAAGATCACGCCGACCGCTCCGTAGAGCTTGCGCAGCGGGCCGGTGCACTCCGGGCACTCGGTCAGGCTGGCTTCGGAGAACGACTGCACGGCCTCGAAACGGTGGCCGCACTCCTTGCAGGCGTACTGGTACGTGGGCACAGGTGCTCCTTCGCGCATTGGCACTCGATCCGCAAGAGTGCTAACGCAATTGTGCTGGAGACCATTCCCCCAGCGCAAACAAGGGTTGGTCACAGTGGCAGCCGGACGTGCCCGCGGCCGGGGGTGAGCGCCCCGGTCATGAGCACGTCGTGGTCCTCCGCGGGCAGCTGTTCGACCAGCTCAGCGTCCCGGACGACGGCCACCAGGTCGGCGCCGGGCGCGGCGTGCGCGAGGGACCGGTCGTAGAACCCGGCGCCCCGCCCGAGCCGCACGCCGCGGTGGTCGACGGCCAGAGCGGGCAGCAGGACCAGCCCGGCGCCGGCCAGCGCGTCCGGGCCGAGGAGCCGACCGGTCGGCTCGAGGATGCGCCGCAGCCGTCCCGCGCGCAGGCTCCCGGTGCCCGTGTACTCGGCCCAGTCCAGCGGCCCGGGCTCGGCGGGAATCGCCGGGAGCAGCACCCGCGCGCCGCGCTCGCGCAGCACGTCGAGCAGGCCGATCGAGCCCGGCTCGGAGCCGAACGGGACGTAGCAGCACACGGTGTCCGGGAGTGACATCGCGGACACCGCGCGGACCAGCGCGGCGGCCTCGGCGACCCGTTGCTGCACGGAGACGGCCGCGCGGGCGGCCGACAGCTTCGCGCGCCACTCGGCCTTCGTCACCTCGTCATTGCGCTGCGCACCCATGTACGCAGGTTAGGCTTGGCGCCTATGACGGGCGCCTTCGACAACCACTCGTTCCGAACCGCAATCGTCCCGGCCGCGGGCCTGGGCACCCGGTTCCTGCCGACGACGAAAGCGATACCCAAGGAGCTGCTCCCGGTGGTGGACACCCCGGGGATCGAGATCGTCGCGAGCGAAGCCGCACAGGCCGGGGCGAAACGCCTGGTGATCGTCACCTCGCCGGGCAAGGAGTCCGTGGTCAGCTACTTCCGGCCGTCGCCCGAGCTGGAGGCCAACCTCGAGCGCAAGGGCAAGTCCGCGCTGCTGGAGAAGGTCCGCCGCGGGCCGGAGCTGATCGACGTCGAGGTCGCGATCCAGGAGGAGGCCCTCGGCCTCGGGCACGCGGTGGCCCAGGCCGAGCCGAACCTGACCGACGAGGACGAGGCCGTCGCGGTGCTGCTGCCCGACGACCTGGTGCTGCCGGCCGGCGTGCTCTCGAAGATGTCCGAGGTGCGCGCCAAGCACGGCGGCAGCGTGCTGTGCGCGTTCGACATCCCGAAGGAGCAGATCTCGCCCTACGGCGTGTTCGACGTCACGGACACCGGCGACGCCGACGTCAAGCGGGTGCACGGCATGGTCGAGAAGCCCTCGCCGGAGGAAGCGCCGTCCACCTACGCCGCGGCCGGCCGCTACCTCCTCGACCGGGCGATCTTCGACGCCCTGCGTCGCATCGAGCCGGGCGCGGGTGGTGAACTGCAGCTCACCGATGCCGTCGCGCTGCTGATCGAGGAGGGCCACCCCGTGCACATCGTGGTCCACCGGGGCGGGCGGCACGACCTCGGCAACCCGGGCGGCTTCCTCAAGGCCGCCGTCGACTTCGCCCTCGACGACCCGGACTACGGGCCCGAGCTGCGCAACTGGCTGACCGAACGACTCGGGACCGATCGCTGATGACCGACCCCACCCCGGAGCCCGACCAGGCCGAGCAGGACCTCCGCTCGGTCGACGAGCAGATCGCCCGCGTCCTGCAGGCCGCGGTGCGCCCGCGCCCCGTCCGCGTCGCGATCTCCGAAGCGCAGGGCCTGCTCTGCGCCGAGGAGGTCGTGGCCGAGCACGCGCTGCCCGGCTTCGACCAGGCCGCCGTCGACGGTTACGCGGTGCGCAGCGTGGACGTGCGCGCCGACGGCGAGGAGCCCGTCCAGCTCCCGGTGGTGGGGGAGATCCCGGCCGGCTCACGGCAGCCCCGGCGGCTGCAGCCCGGGCAGGCCGTCCGGGTCGCCACCGGGGCGCCGCTGCCGACCCTCGCCGACGCCGTCGTGCCGACCGCCTTCACCGACGGCCACCCGGCCAAGGTGACGATCCACCGCTCGGTGCCGTCCGCGGCCTACGTGCGGCGGACCGGCGAGGACGTGCAGATCGGCGACGTGGCCGTTCGCCAGGGCGACACGATCGGCGCGGCGCAGGTGGGCCTGCTCGCGGCGGTCGGCCGCTCGAAAGTGCTGGTCTACCCGCGGCCGCGGGTGTCGATCGTGTCGGTGGGCGACGAGCTGGTCGACATCGACCGCACCCCGACGACCGGCCAGGTCTACGACGTCAACTCCTACGCGCTCGCGGCCGCCGCGCGCGACGCGGGCGCCGAGGTCAGCCGCGTCGGGATCGTGCCGAGCGACCCGAAACGGTTGCGTGAGGTCGTCGAGGGCAGGCTGCTGATGTCCGAGGTCGTCGTGGTCGCGGGCGGAGCGGGCGGCACCGCCGGCGACGAGGTGCAGGCGGCCCTGTCCGACCTCGGTGAGATCGACATGACCCGCGTCGGCATGCACCCGGGGTCCGCGCAGGGCTTCGGGCGGCTCGGCCCGGACTCCGTGCCGACCTTCCTGATCCCGGCGAACCCGATGAGCGCGCTGGTCGTGTTCGAGGTGCTGATCCGGCCGCTGATCCGCGCCGCCCGCGGCACCCGCAACCCGCACCGCCGCACGGTGAGCGCGCGGCTGCTGTCGCCGGTGTCCTCGACCAAGGGCCGGCGCGGTTACCTGCGCGGGCAGCTGCTGCGCGATGAGAGCACCGGCGAGTACCTGGTGCAGCCGCTGGGCACGTCCGGCGCGCACCTGCTCGCGTCGCTGGCCGAGGCGAACTGCCTGGTCAATGTGGACGAGGACCTCACCGAGGTGCCCGCGGGCGAGCAGGTCAAGGTGACCTTCCTGGCGCAGCGGGGTTAGAACTGTCCGGTGCAGCCAGCAGCGTATGACCTGGAGTCCCGCCACCCAGGGTGGCCGGCCCGGCTGGGCCCGATCCGGGTGGCGGCCGGTGACGTCGCGGTGCGGCCGATCCGCCTGCGCGACGCGGGCGACTGGAGCCGGATTCGGCTGCGCGACCAGGAGCACCTCGAGCCGTGGGAGCCGACCGGGCCGGGGCCGTGGCGCGACCGGAACAGCTACTGGTCGTGGCCCGCGCAGTGGACGGCGCTGCGGTCGCTCGCCCGGCGTGGTCAATGCCTGCCGTACACGATCACCCTGGACGGTGAGTTCGCCGGTCAGATCACTGTCGGTAACGTGATCCGGGCCTCACTGCGCTCGGCGTGGGTCGGCTACTGGGTGTCCTCCTCCGTGGTGAAGGGCGGGGTCGCCACGGCGGCCGTCGCGCTCGTCGTGGACCACGCGTTCAGCTCCGCCGGCCTGCACCGCATCGAGGCGACCGTGCGGCCGGAGAACACCGCGAGCATCAAGGTGCTGACCAAGGCGGGGTTCCGGCAGGAAGGCCTGTTCAAGCGGTACCTGGACGTGGCGGGCGACTGGCGGGACCACTACTGCTACGCGATGACGGTCGAGGAGAGCGGACCGGGGCTGGTGGCGCGCCTGGTCGCCGCCGGACGCGCCGAATACCTGTGACCGGGTCCGTTACCTAACGGCGAGTTTTTCACCGGATGGCGTGACCCTTTTTCTGCTTCCGAGCGGCGTGGCTCCGTCCCATCTGTTACTCCTGTGACTAGCGTGACGACATGTAGCAGTGAACGGGGGAGGTGAGAGGGGATTGCCCAGCTCGCTGATCATCGTCGCCTTGGCCGCGGCCTGGCTCGTCGTGCTCGTGCCCATGGTCGCCCGCAAGCGCCAGGCGGTCACGCAGACGGCCGACGCCGAACTGGCCGCCCGCGTGGTCCGCAGTGGCGGCGGCGCAGACGACGTGGAGGAGGAGTTCGCGATGTCCGAAACCACCCAGCAGGTCGCTGAGGCCGACGACCGCGTCGACTACGACGACGTCGAAGAGTACGAAGAGGAGCCGGCGCGCCGGTACGAGCCGGTGTCCGACCGCCGCTACCGCCCCGGTCGCGGCGGGTTCGACCCGGAGGCCGCGGAGATCGCCGCGCGCGCCAAGTACGCGTTCCGCCAGCGGGTCGTCCTCTGCCTGTTCCTGCTCGCGGTCGTCACGGCCGCCGGAGCCGGGTTCCTGACCTCGTCGCTGTGGTGGCTGCACGGCGCGGTCGACCTCGTCCTGGTGGGCTACCTCGCCTACCTGCGCCGACAGGTGCGCATCGAGGCCGAGATCCGCCAGCGCCGCATGGCCCGGCTCGGCTCCCGCCCCGCGGCGCGCCCCGCCCGCCGCGAGCGCCCCGCCGAGGAGTTCGACGTCGTCGAGCCGCCGCGCGAGGTGCCCGGCGTCGAGCGCCGCCCCTCGCCCGCGTCGCGCCTCCGCGGCCGCGCGGTGGTCGTCGACCTCGAGGACGAAGACCCCGCGTTCCACGACCTGGACGACCCGGACCAGCTCCCGTTCCGGCGCGCGGTCGGAGAGTAGACCCCCTCGCCGACCGCCTCCGGGCACTTGCTATGCTTCTGGAGCTTCCTTCGGGAAGTCCAGTAAGGGGCTGTAGCGCAGTTGGTAGCGCGTCTCGTTCGCATCGAGAAGGTCAGGGGTTCGATTCCCCTCAGCTCCACTCGATCGAAGGCGCATCCTGCTCGGCGGGATGCGCCTTCGCTGTTTTCGATCCTCGTATTTCTTCTGGGGGCGCAGCCCCCAGACCCCGCCCGGGGCGATCCCCGGACCCCCATCGCTGTCGTTCCGTGTTCGAGTAAGGCCACTAACCCCCGACGTGGTTGCGTTGGTCGGGCGACCGGGCAGTTGGTCTGGTCAACAGTAAAAAGGGCCACCCGCGACGCGGGTGGCCCTTTTGGTTGTGTGGCGAGAGTTGTGTGACTCTCTCCACTTTGGATGCCCGGGGAGGGGTTTACTCCGCGGCCTCCTGTAGGGCGCGGACCTCGATTCGTGAGCTCAGGGCGGCGGAGACCTGCTCGGCCCACGTCAGCGCTTTCTCCTCGTCCGGGGCGTCGATGATCCAGAACCCGCCGACGTACTCGGCGGCCTCCACGAACGGCCCGCGTGTGCGCTTGGGCTCCTCGCCGCTGGCGTCGACCGTGATCGCGGTCGACGGTGGCTGCAGGCCGCCCGCGGTGACGAACGCGCCGGCCTCCTTCAAGTCGCTGTTGAACTTGTCGACGGCGGCCTTCACGGCCTCCAGCTCGGCCGGATCGAACTCCTGCATCGACTCCATCGTCGGCTCCTCGGCCGACTCGTGCGGAATGGTGAGGAAGTACTGCGGCATCGGGCAACTCGCTTTCTGTTCGTCATCGTCGGCTCTTGCGGATCTTCACGTCGTCGAGGCAGGTCAGGCTGATTTCGACGATCCGGCCCTGCAGGCCCCGTGCGCGCATCCCGGCCTCGGCCAGCTCCTGGGCTTCCAGCTGGGCGGCGAGGTCGGCGTCCTCGGGGCTGTCCTCCTCGACGTGGAGCAGGTAGCGGAACTGGTAGCCGATGAGCTGCGGCGTGTAGAGGAACGTCCCTTCCGGGGTGAAGCGGGAAGCGAAGACGTCGTGGGCCTCCTGCTCCTCGAGCAGCCGCTCCCGTTGCGGGGCGGTGAGGTTCTCGAACCGGCCCCGGACCGTGACCCGATACGTGCGGCTCATCCCCGCTCCTTCCGGGTCGCAGCGTCGAACAGCGCCACGATCTCCGCCGTCAGCGCCTCGATGTCCGCGTCGCCCCCGAGGAGGTGGGCGGCCGTGTTGTCCAGCACGGTGCGCAGCGCGAACGCCATCGTGGTGGTGTCGAAGGCGCGCATCTCGCCGCGGCGCTGACCGTCCTCGAACAGCGCGATCAGATCACCCAGCGACGCGGCCACCCGATCGCCGTAGTGCCGCCGATCCTCTCGGCTCAGGTACTCGACCACGGCGATCAAGGCGCCGGCCGAGTCCGGGTGCTGGGCGCAGTACTCCAGGAAGGCGCGGATGTACGCGGCCAGCCGTTCGCGGCTCGACCCGGGCCCCATCAGGATCTGCCCGAGCTGCGGGGCGAGCTCTCCCGCGACCGTCTCGGCGACCGCCGCGACCAGCTCGTCCTTGCCGGAGTAGTTGCCGTGCACGGCTCCCCTGCTGAACCCGGCGTGCTCGGCGACCGCGTTGAGCGAGGTCGCGGACACCCCGGACCGCGCGAACAGCCTGATCGCCGACGCGATCAGCCGTCGGCGGGTCTCCTCCTGGCGCTCCTTGCGCGTCATCCGGACCGCGGGCGCGTCTGCCGTCTCCACGAATTCAGGATACAGGCCTGTATCTGAATGTCGACCTGTATCCGAATCGGTGTCAGGAGTCGTGTCAGTGCGGTGACCGGGCCGTGTCAGGGCGGCCGTCGAAAGTGGTCGTCATGACAGAGGCGATCACGGCTTCCGGGCTCCGGAAGTCCTACCAAGACAAAGTCGTGCTCGACGGGATCGATCTCAGCGTTCCGGCGGGCACGATCTTCTCCCTGCTCGGGCCCAACGGGGCCGGCAAGACCACCACCGTCAACGTCCTGACCACGCTGATCAAGGCCGACGGCGGCACCGTCCGCGTCGCCGGGCACGACATCGCCACCGAGGCCAAGGCGGTGCGCTCGGCGATCGGCGTGACCGGCCAGTTCGCGGCTGTCGACGAGCTGCTCACCGGCCAGGAGAACCTGCAGCTGATGGTGGACCTGAACCGGGTCCCGGCCAAGGACGGCAAGCGCGTCGTCGCCGAGTTGCTCGACCGGTTCGACCTGGCCGGCGCCGCCCAGAAACCCGCGTCGACCTACTCGGGTGGCATGCGCCGGAAGCTCGACCTGGCCATGACGCTCGTCGGCAACCCGCGGGTCATCTTCCTCGACGAGCCGACGACCGGTCTGGACCCGCGCAGCCGCCGCACGATGTGGGACATCATCCGCGACCTGGTGGCCGACGGCGTGACCATCTTCCTCACCACCCAGTACCTCGAGGAAGCCGACCAGCTGGCCGACCGCGTCGCGGTGCTGGACAAGGGCCGCCTGGTCGCGCAGGGCACCCCCGACGAACTCAAGCACCAGATCCCCGGCACCCACGTGCGGCTCCGGTTCGCCACGGCCACCGAGCTCGACTCGGCTGCCCGGATCCTGCCCGACGCCACCCGCGACGACGACGCGCTGACCCTCCGCGTGCCCAGCGACGGCGGCACGAAGTCGTTGCGCGCCTTGCTCGACCGGCTCGACGAGCACTCGCTCAGCGCCGAAACCTTCACCGTCCACACACCCGACCTCGATGACGTCTTCCTCGCCCTCACGGGCCACACCACGGAGGTGGTCGCGAAATGAACAACCAGTCGCTCGTGATGCTGCGCCGCAACTTCAAGCACATCGCGCGGAACCCGGTCACCGTCTTCAACGCGGTCCTGATGCCGATCGTGGTCATGGTGATGTTCGTGTACATGCTCGGCGACGCGTTCAGCGTCGGCGTCGACTACGTCGACTACGCCACACCGGGCCTGATGCTCCTGGCTGTCTGTTATGGACTCGGCGGTGTCGCGACCGCGGTGAGCTCCGACATGACCAAGGGCATCATCAACCGGTTCAAGGTCATGGACGTCTCCCGTGGCGCGGTGCTGAACGGGCACGTCATCGCCAGCGTGCTGACCAACCTGCTCGCCATCGCGGCGCTCGTCGGCGTGGCGTTCCTGCTCGGGTTCAGCCCGTCGGCGGACTTCCTCGACTGGCTGGGCGTGCTCGGCGTGGTCGTGCTGCTCGGTCTCGCGACCGGCTGGCTGACCGTTGCGCTGGGACTGGCGGCCAAGTCGGTGGAATCCGCGGGGATGGCGTCGGTGCCGCTGGTCATGCTGCCGTTCTTCAGCAGCGCGATCGTCCCCGCCGACAAGATGGGGCCGGGCCTGCGCGAGTTCGCGGAGTACCAGCCGTTCACGCCAGTCATCGAAACCCTGCGCGGCCTGCTCAACGGCTCGCCCGCCACCGGTGACCTGATCGCCGCCCTCGCCTGGTGCGCCGGCATTGCGCTCGTCGGCTACCTGTGGGCGTCCGCCACGTTCAAGAAGCGAGCGTGACCGCGATCAGCTCGCGCCAGCTCGTCTCCCGCCCCTCCTGAACCGCCTCGGTGAACCGCGTGTCACCGAGGCGGTTCCGCGTTTCCTGCTCGATCCGCGCCACGTCCGGCTGCGAGCGGTCCGGCAGACCGCGCAGCGCGTCGCTCGCCGCGAGCAACCGGACGGCCTGCTCGGGTTGTCCGCCGCGCAGCGCCAGATCCGCGGCCCCGACCAGCGTCTGGGCGATCATGAGCGGGTGCCCCGCCTCGGCCGCCGCTTCGACGGCCGCCGCGCGGTGCTCCCTGGCCTCGTCGAGGTCCTCGGCGAGGTAGCCCAGCAGATCGTGCGTCATCACGCGGACGGCCGCCCGTTCCGCGTTGTCGCTCAGCATCTCCGTCACGATGCCGAGTTCCCGGCGCGCCTGCTCGGTGTCGCCGCGCCAGCGCGCGAGCTCCGCCTTCGCCAGCGCCAGCTCGGCCAGCGCTTCCGGCCAGGCGATCCGGTCCGCGTACCGCTGCGCCTCGGCCATGGCGGACGCGCTGCGCTCCGCGTCGCCGAGCACCCAGTACAGCTGGGCCTGCCGCGACCGCATCCGCACGATGTCCTCGACGGCGCCGACCTCCTTGACGACCGCGATCGCCTGTTCGTAGTGCTCGCAGGCGCGGGTGAACTCACCGCGCGTGGCGATCCGCTCCGCCAGCTCGGTCTGGGCGAACGAAATGCCCCAGCGTTCGCCGATCGCGCGGAACTCGGTGAGCGCCGCCTCCAGGTAGGTGTCCGCCTCCCGGCCGCCGTGGCCGAGCTGCACCCGCATCTTCCCGAGTTGCAGCCGGGCCAGCGCGCGCACCCACGGGTCGTCGTCGGTGATCTGGGGCTCGAACGCGGTCAGCATCGCGTCCGGCCCCTCCAGCAGGCGCTCCATCGCGCCGGCGAACCGCAGCGACGGCGGCGGGTTGGGCACGCGCCGGCTGATCTCGTACGCCTTGTGAATCCACTCCACCGCGTCGAACTGGTCGCTGCCGCGCCCGGAGGTCATGAACCCCGACACGAACGCGTACACCACGCCGCGGATCTCGTCCTCCACCTCGCCGGGCATCGTGGCGGCCGCCAGGATCAGCTCGTTGCCCTCCGCCTTGTGCCCGGCGAGCCACCAGTACCAGCCCGCGGCCGCGGCGAGCCGCATCGCGCCCGCCGCTTCGCCGGCCGCGATCGCGCCGCGCATCGCCGCGGCGATGTTGTCGTGCTCGGCCTTGAGCACGCCGAGCCATTCCAGTTGTTCGGCGCGCAGGAGGTGCGGCTCCGCGGTTTCCGCGAGTTCGGTGAAGTACGCCAGATGCGCGCGGCGCGCCGCCTCGGATTCGCCGGCTTCGGCGAGCCGTTCGTCGGCGTACTCCTTGATGGTGCCGAGCATCCGGTAGCGCGGGGCGCCGTCGTCATCGGTGACCACCAGCGACTTCTCGGTCAGCGCGGTCAGCAGCTCCAGCACCTCCCACGATTCGATCTCGTCGGTGGCGCAGACGCGCTCGGCCGCTTCCAGGCTCGCGCCGCCGGAGAACACCGAGAGCCGGCACAGCACCGTCCGTTCGGCGTCGCTGAGCAGCTCCCAGCTCCAGTCGATCAGCGCGCGCAGCGTCCGCTGCCGGGGCAGCGCGGTGCGGCTGCCGCCGGTGAGCAGGCGGAACCGGTCGTCGAGCCGGTTGGCGAGCTGGTCGAGCGACATGGTGCGCAGGCGGGCCGCGGCGAGTTCGATGGCCAGCGGGATCCCGTCCACCGCCCGGCAGATGCGTGCCATGGCCGACAACGTCTGCGCGTCGGTGCCGAGGTCCTTGCGCACCGCGGCGGCCCGGTCGCGCAGCAGCTGGACGGCCGGGGCGGCTTCGATCTTGCCCGGGTCAGCGTCGTCCGCGGGCAGCGCCAGCGGCGCGACCGGCCACAGCGCCTCACCGGTGATGCCGAGGGGTTCCCGGCTCGTGGCGAGGATCCGCAGCCGGCGGCACTCGCCGAGCACCCGGTGGGCGAACTCCGCGGCGGACCCGACCACGTGCTCGCAGTTGTCCAGGACCAGCAGCACCGTCCGCTCGCGGAGGGCGGCGATGACGCGGTCGGCCGGGTCCGCGTCCGGCGCGTCGCCGAGCAGCGCGTCGCGTAGTTTCAGCGCGGCCAGCGCCGCCTGCGCGACGTCCCCGTCCGCGCCGAGCGGGGCGAGTTCGACCAGCCAGGTCCCGTCGGGGAAATCGCCGAGCAGCGTGCGCGCGGTTTCCGTGGCCAGCCGGGTCTTCCCCGCGCCGCCGGGGCCGATCAGCGTGGTGAGCCGGTGTTCGCCGATCAGGTCGCGGACCGCGGTGACCTCGGCGTCCTTGCCGACGAAGCTGGTCAGCTCGGCGCGCAGGTTGGTCTTCTGCTTCTCCGCGGGCCGCTCCACCTCGCCCCGCAGCAGCGCGACGTGCAACGCGGACAGCTCCGGCGAGGGGTCGACGCCCAGCTCGTCGGCCAGGGTTTCCCGGGTGCGCTCGTAGACGAGCAGCGCGTCGGTGTCGCGGCCGGTCGCGACCAGTGCGCGCATCAGCGCGGCGACCAGCCGTTCCCGCACCGGGTGCGCGGCCACCAGATCGGTCAGCTCGGTGACCAGATCGGCGCCGTTGCCGAGGCGGATCTCCGCGTCGAACCGGTCTTCCAGCGCGGTCAGGCGCAGCCCCTCGAGCCGGGTGACCGCGGCGTCGAAGGCGCCGCTGTCGGTCAGGCCGACGTCCTGCATGGCCGGACCGCGCCACAACGCGAGGGCCTCGCGCAGCCGCTGCGGATCTTCGTCCTCGCGCGCCTTGCCGACGAGGCGTTCGAACTTGACGGCGTCCACCGCGTCGGGCTCGATCCGGAGCCGGTAGCCGTCCGTCTGCCCCTCGACCGACCCGGCGGGCAGCGCCTTCCGCAGCCGGGAAACGAGGCGCTGCAGGGCGTTCACCGCGTCCGACGGCGGCTGCTCACCCCAGATCCAGTCGATGAGCGCCGCCTTCGGGACGACGCGGCCCGGCTGCAGCGCGAGGGCGACCAGCAGCCCGCGCAACCGGGCGCCCGGCACGTCGGCGAAGCCGCCGTCGTCCGTGCGAACTTCGAATGGACCGAGCATTCCGACCTGCACCCGGCCGATTCTGCCAGTCGGCCGGCGCCGGGCTCGGCGATCGGCGGTTTTTCGTGTTGGGTGGGAGCCGTGACTTGGCGGGGAACCGCGACGCTGCGCCCTGGCCGGCTCGGCTACCGCGGGACGGTGGGGGACGCGCACCGGCACCGGCACGCCGCCGTGCAGGTGGTGCTCGCCGACGAGCCGGTGCGCCTGCGTGGCGCGGACGGCGACGAGTGGTGCCGCTCGGCCGTGATCCCGGCTGGCGCCGAACACGAGATGCACGGTGGCGCGGCCGGGCAGCTGATCTGGGTCGACGCCACCGGCGTGCTCGGCCGGTCGCTCCTCGCCCGGGTCCGCGGCACTGGCCTGCCCGCCGGATCACCCGCGGCGTGGCGGGCGGCAGGCGAATCCCTGGCCGAAGGCTGGGCGGACGAGCCCACCAGCCTGCACCCCGCGTTGCGCAGGGCGGTCGAGGCCGTGCCCGCGATGCTCGACGCCACCGTCCCGCTGACGGAAGTGGCCGGCGTGGCCGGGATCTCCGCGTCGCGCCTCGGGCACCTGTTCCGCGACGAGATCGGCCTGCCGTTCCGCGCGTACGTGCGGTGGGCCCGCCTGCAGCGCGCGATCGAGCACGCCCGCACCGGCGCGACGCTGACCGACTCGGCCCACGCGGCGGGGTTCGCGGACAGCGCGCACCTGACGCGCGTCTGCCACGACATGTTCGGGCTCGCCCCGTCCGCCCTGACCCGCGGCGTGCGGTGGGAGTAGCCGGTTCGTTCAAGCCGGATCGGTCCGCCTGGGGGCAGGGTCGGCGGCATGCGAACCCTCGTCCGGTACGGCTACGTGCCGTTCATGCTCCTCGTCGTCGACGGCGCGGCCATCGCCCTGGCGGCCGGCGGTCATTCGAAGCTCTGGCTGCTCGGCCTGCTGTTCGTCGCGGTGGGCGCGTCCTTCGCCGCCGAACGCGTTCTGCCCTACCGCGACGACTGGAACGTCCCGCACGGCGACGACCGGCGCGATGTCGCCCACGCCGTGGTGAACGAAACGCTGACGCTGGCCGGTCTGGCCGTGCTCCCGGCGCTCACCGCGGTCGCGTCGATCGACGGAATCTGGCCCGGCTCGCTGCCGTTCGCGGTGCAGGTGCTGATCGCCGTCCTCGTCGCCGACCTCGGGATCACGCTGGTGCACCTGGCCAGCCACAAGGTCCCGGCGCTGTGGCGGCTGCACGCCGTGCACCACAGCGTCAAACGCGCGTACGGGTTCAACGGGCTGATGAAGCACCCGCTGCACCAGACCCTGGAAACCGCCGCCGGTGTCGCGCCGCTGGTCCTGCTCGGCATGCCGTCCGCCGTCGCGAGCGTGCTCGCGCTGTGCGTCGCGGTCCAGCTGCTCCTGCAGCACTCCAATGTGGACTACCGGGTGGGGCCGCTGCGCGCGGTGCTCGCGCTGAACCAGGCGCACCGGTTCCACCACCTCAAGTGGGCCGGGGCCGGCGACGTCAACTTCGGGCTGTTCACGCTGCTGTGGGACCACTGCCTCGGCACCTACTCCTACGACCCGGAGCGGCGGTTCCGCAGCGACGACCTCGGCATGGCGGCGAAGCCGCACTACCCGGACGGGTACCTGGCGCAGCTCGCCGAGCCGTTCCGGCCGAGCGGAGCGTGCACGACGAAAAATATTAGTAACTGATATAACTGGGTGGTGTGCGAGCTGGACATCACCGAGCTGACGGTCGTGATGGAGCGCTTCACGCGCATGAACATCCGCCTGCCCGCGGTGCAGCGGCTGAGCTTCACCACGTTGTCCGTGCTGCACACGCTCGCCACCCGCGGGCCGAAGCGGCTGGGCGAGCTGACCGCCGACGAGCAGGTCACGCAGTCCGCGATCACGCAGATGGTGACCAAACTGGAGCGCGAGGGACTCGTCGAGCGGCTGCCGGACCCCTCCGACGGGCGGGCCGTGATCGTGCGGATCACGCCCGACGGCGCGGCGATCGTCGAGGGGCGGCGCGCCGAGCGGATCAAGCACCTGGAGCGGCTCGCCGCTCAGTTGCCGCGTGCGGAACGGACCGCGATCGCCGCCGCCCTGCCCGCCCTCCTGCACCTCGTAGAACTGGGGGAACAGTGAAACCGACGCCCATCCACGTGCCCGGCGAGGTGCTCGACGACCTCCGGCGGCGGCTGGAGCTGACCCGCTGGCCGGACGACCTCGGCAACGAGGACTCCGCCTACGGTGTGAACCGCGCGCTGCTCCAGGAACTCGTCGAGCACTGGCGGTCCGGTTACGACTGGCGTGCGGCCGAGGCGGCGATGAACGCCTATGACCAGTACCGCGTCGAGGTCGGCGGCGTGCCCGTGCACTTCATGCGCAAACCCGGCGCCGGGCCGTCCCCGACGCCGCTGATCCTGCTCCACGGGTGGCCGTGGACGTTCTGGCACTGGTCGAAAGTGGTCGACTCGCTCGCCGAACCCGACGGCGACGGGGAGGCGTTCGACGTGATCGTGCCGTCGCTTCCCGGCTTCGGGTTCTCGTCGCCGCTGCCGCGCGCGGACCTGAACTACTGGAAGATCGCCGACATCTTCCACGAGCTGATGACCGGGGTGCTGGGGTTCGGCAAGTACGCCGTCGGGGGTTGCGACGTCGGCGCCCTGATCGCCGGGCAGCTCGGGCACAAGCACGCGGGTTCACTGCACGGCATCCACATCGGATCCGGGCAGAAGCTGAGCATGTTCAACGGCGAGCGCGCGTGGGACATCACCGGCGGGCAGCCGATCCCGCCGGGGCTGCCCGCCGACGCGCACGCGCGGGTGCTGGAGCTGGAGCGGCGGTTCGCGGTGCACCTGACCGCGCACGTGCTGGAGCCGAGCACGCTGTCGTTCGGGCTGACGGACTCGCCTGCCGGGATGCTCGCGTGGATCCTGCAGCGGTGGGTCAAGTGGAGTTCCCCGGAGACGGTGTACCGCAAGGACGATCTGCTCACCCACGCGACGATCTACTGGGTGACGAACACGATCGGCACCTCGATCCGCACGTATGCCAACAACAACCGCTACCCGTGGACGCCGTCGCACGACCGGCAGCCGGTGGTCGAGGCGCCGACCGGGCTCACCCTGGTGAACCACGAAAACCCGCCGGGCGTGTCGACGCCCGGCGAGCGGGTGCGGAACTTCGTGGCGAGCGAGCGGGGTGGCTGGTACAACCTGGTCAACGTGCGCGCGCACGAGCGTGGCGGGCACTTCATCCCGTGGGAGATCCCGGCGGAGTGGGTGGCGGACCTGCGCCTCACGTTCCGGCTGGCACGGGAGAGCTGAGCGTCGCGCGGCGGGTCTTGCGGCGGTGCCGCGTGTGCTGCAGCCACCATTCCGCGATCAGCAGGTTCACCAGCCAGCTCATCCACGTGCCGACGCCGATCGCCTGCTGGAGGGCCACCGCGTCGGACGGGTCGGGCACGAACGCGGCCACGCACACCGTCGTCCACAGGCGGTTGACCACGATGGAGAAGCACAGCGCGAAGCTGCGCACCATCCACTCGCGGTGCTGCGCGTACCGGCGCCGCCGGGCCATCACGTAACCCGTCACCGTCGTGCCGAGCCACAGCAGCGCCAGCATCGTGTTCGCCGCGCGCTGGTTCAGCCCGGCCGCCCCCAGCGGCGCCACGGCGAGCGCCGCGAGCCCGGCCGGGATGGCCGCGAACACGTAGATCCGGCCGCTCCATCGGTGCACCTCGGGGTGCTTCTGCCGCAGCCACGGCCACAGTTGCAGCACGGCGGTCACCAGCACCGCCGTGCCCAGGAAGATGTGCGTCGCCAGCAGCGGGTAGTGGAACCACGTGCCGGACCGGGCCGGCACGCGGGACTGGGCCGGGTCCAGCCCGAGGTAGGGCGGCAGCGCGTAGGCGAGGAAGGCGACAGTGACGAGCCCGAGTCCGACGAGCGGCGGGCGGATCCGCGTCGAAGCAGTCATGCCACGAGTTTTCGCCCGCGCGGAAACGAGATCACTGCGGTGCACCGGTCGATCGCCGGTCGGGTTGTCCCTACCGCCGGACCAGGAACGGCTCCAGCAGACCGGGTTCCGCGGCGTCGGCGAGCGCGATGGCTTCCGCGGCCGGGACGTCGACGCCGGTGTAGTGCTGACGCCCGGCGGCCGTGGTCGCGGTCAGCGAGATCAGCCCGGCCCGCCGCTGGAAGAACGACCGGTGGAACACCCAGCCGATCACACCCTCGGTCGCGAGCACCTGCCGCCGCCGCACCAGGCTGCCCTGCCGGAACACCAGTTTGCCGCCGATCAGGGCGTGCCCCAGGTTGCGGTAGCGGTCCTCGGCCAGCAACGCGCCGATCGGGAACAGCGCCAGCGCGACCTGCCACAGCCAGGCGGGCCAGTCCGCGAACCACCACAGCAGCGCGCACAGCCCGGTCACGGCCGCCGCGAACAGGAACGCCCGCGTGTGCCGGCGCAGGTGGGCGCGCGGACCGTGCTGGACCAGTTCGGCAGTGGCGGCCGCCGGATCTTCGAGGACATCGCCGGCCACGCGGTGCGCCACCGCGCGCGGGGCGGGCGGCAGCAGCACGGAACCGCTGTGCTCGCCACGCAACCCGGTGGTGATCGCCGAGCAGCGTGCCCCGCGGGCGGCGCGCAGCAGCAGCGGTTCGCTGATCTCGGCCCCGCGCAGGCGGCGCAGCTCGATCGTGGTCTGGCGGGTGGTCAGCAGGCCGCGCGTCACGCGCAGCGTGCCTTCGCCGCGGGCCAGCCGGAAGTTCCAGAACGCCAGCACGTACGCGATCACCGACAGTACGGACACCAGCACGACGGTCAGCACCAGCAGCACGATCACGATGAGCCACACCGGAGTCGACGCGACCCGGCCGACGAGCGACTGCAGCATCCCGAAGTCGTCCTCGTCGATGCGCACCTCGTTGAACAGGTTGGCCAGCGAGCCGACGACCACACCGATCGCGGCGATGCCGGACAGCGTGAACGGCCCGAACCGCACCCAGGCCGGCCGCAGTTCGGCCAGCACGTCCACCAGGCCCTCGGTCTGCTCGGTGCGGCGGTGCAGCAGCTCCTCGCGCAACCGCGCGGCATCCGCGGTCGCCAGCGAGTCCAGCGTGACGCCCATCGCGCCCTGCCAGTCGCCGCGGCCGGTGCCGATCACGACCCGGCTCAGCCCGAGGATCCGTTGCAGTGGACGGGAAGTGAGGTCGACCGTGCGGACCCGGTCGCGTGGCACGGACAGTTCCTTGCGGCTGAGCAGGCCGCGCCGCACGCGTACGTGCTCGGCGGTGATCTGGTAGGTCGTGGTGAACCAGCGCAGCAGCCCGGCCGCGATCGCCAGCCCGAGGCCGACGAGGCTCCAGATCTGGCCCTGGCCGCCGCGGCCGATGAACAGCACGCCGATCAGCACCGGCAGCAGGCGCACGACCTCCTGCACCGGGTGGACCGCGAGCATGCGCGCGCTGAGCCGCTGCCAGTCGTCGCTCACGTCGCGTCCCCCGGCGTGGCCTGCGTCTGCGTGGCGAGCTCCTGGGTCAGCCGCTGCGCGACCTCGATGTCGAGGCCGTGGATCTGGACCGGTCCGCGCGCCGAGGCCGTCGTCACGGTCAGGTTGGCCAGCCCGAACAACCGCTCCAGCGGGCCGCGTTCGGTGTCGACGGTCTGGATCCGGGACACCGGCGCGATGCGGCGCTCCTGGTTGATCCAGCCGGACTGCGTGTAGACGACCTGGGGCGTGGTCTCCCAGCGGTGCACGCGGAAGCGCCACTGCGGCATGACGGCGAGGTGCGCGATCGCCACCACCGCGGTCACGGCGAGCGCGACGACCAGCGGGAACCAGCCGGTCAGCCCCAGCCACACGCCCTCGCCGGCGAGCACGACGACCCAGCCGATCGCCGCGCGCGTGGCCCAGAACAGCACGGCCTTTCGGCTGACCAGGTTCGCGGGTGGCCGCAGATCCACCACGGGATTCGTCACGCCACCACTTTGCCAGTCAGGCGGTGGTGCTGTCCGGAACTCCGAGCCGGAGGTGCTCGATGTGGTAGACGGCCTCGTCGAGCAGCTGGGCGACGTGGTTGTCGTAGAGGCTGTAGACGATGCTGCGACCAGAGCGCTGCCCGGTGACCAGGCCGAGGTTGCGCAGCAGGCGGAGCTGGTGGCTGACCGCGGACTGCTCCATGCCGACCGCCTCGGCCAGCTCGCCGACCGCGCACGGCCCCTGCCGCAGCCGGGAGAGCATCAGCAGGCGGCTGGGGGTGGCCAGAGCCTGCAGGGTGGCGGCGACGGTCGCCGCGCTCTGCGCGTCCAGCGACGCTGCCCGCCTGTCCTTGCTGTCGACTCCGTGACCCACGAGACGATTCTAGTCGAAGAACACATGTAGACGTCTTCATGTGTTCGGGTATGCTTCGGCACGTGGTGCAAATGATCGACAGAGCGGCCGCGGTCCGTCCCGCGCGCCGGCTGCTGCTGCCCGAGGTCCGGTGGGCGATGGCCGCGCTGGTGTTGTTCCTGGCCGGGCTCGCGGCCGACCTCGGTGGCGGCCCCGCCTGGCTGTACTGGGCCCTCTACCTGGGCTGTTACGCCGCGGGCGGGTGGGAGCCGCTGCTGGCGGGGCTGCGGGCGCTGCGCGAGCGGACGCTGGACGTCGACCTGCTGATGGTCGTGGCCGCCGTCGGCGCCGCGGCGATCGGGCAGGTCCTCGACGGCGGCCTGCTGATCGTCATCTTCGCGACCTCCGGCGCGCTGGAGGCGGTCGCCACGCAACGCACCGCGGATTCGGTGCGCAGCCTCCTCGACCTGACCGGCGAGGCGGACAGCTACGAAGTGGGCGACGAGTTCGTGGTCCGGCCGGGAGAGCGCATCGGCGGGGACGGCGTCGTGCTGGACGGCGCGAGCGAGGTGGACCAGTCGTCGATCACCGGCGAGTCGATGCCGGTGCCGAAGGCCGTCGGCGACGAGGTGTTCGCGGGCACCCTGAACGGCACCGGCGTGCTGCGGGTGCGGGTCACGCGCGACTCCTCGGACACGGTGCTGGCGCGGATCGTCGCGATGGTCGAGGAGGCGTCGGCGACCAAGGCGAAGACCCAGCTGTTCATCGAGAAGATCGAGCAGCGGTACTCGGTCGGCGTGGTGGTGGCGACGCTGGCGTTGTTCCTGGTGCCGCTGGTTTTCGGCGCCGGCCTGCAGGAAACGCTGCTGCGCGCCATGACGTTCATGATCGTCGCCTCGCCGTGCGCAGTGGTGCTCGCGACCATGCCGCCGCTGCTGTCCGCCATCGCCAACGCCGGGCGGCACGGTGTGCTGGTCAAGTCGGCTGTGGTGCTCGAACGGCTCGGCACGACGGAGCGCGTCGCGTTCGACAAGACCGGCACCCTGACCGAGGGGTCGCCGCGCGTGGTCGAGGTCCGTCCACTCGGGATGCTCGAAAAGGAGGTTTTGCGCCTCGCGGCGGGTGCGGAGCAGGCCAGTGAACACCCGCTGGGGCGGGCGATCGTCGCGGCCGCGGACCGGGTGCCTCCGGCGCGGGACTTCCGCGCCGAGCCCGGCCGGGGCGTGCACGCGGTGGTCGACGGGCGGCAGGTGTTCGTCGGCCGGGACGACGGCGAGGCGGTGCGCGAGGCCGAGGCGGACGGGCGGACCGCGGTGCTGGTCCGGGTGGACGGCGAACCGGCGGGCGTGCTCGGGCTCGCCGACCGCGTGCGCCCGGACGCGCGCGCCGCGGTGACCGCGCTGAGCTGGGCTTCCCCCGTGCTGCTGACCGGGGACAACCCGCGGGCGGCGGCGCGGGTGGCGGACGAGGTCGGCATCACCGACGTGCGGGCCGGCCTGCTGCCGCAGGACAAGGTCGCCGCCGTCCGGGAGCTCGGCGAGCGGGTCCTGCTGGTCGGCGACGGCGTCAACGACGCGCCCGCCCTGGCCGCGGCGAACACCGGCATCGCGATGGGACGGGCCGGATCGGACCTGGCGCTGGAGACCGCCGACGCGGTCGTCGTGCGGGACGAGCTGACGGCGATCCCCGCGGTCGTCGCACTGGCCCGTCGCGCGCGGCGGCTGGTGCTCGCCAACCTTGCGATCGCGGGCGGGTTCATCGTCGGGCTGGTGCTCTGGGACCTGTTCGGCGAGCTGCCGCTGCCGCTCGGCGTCGCCGGTCACGAGGGCTCGACGGTGCTGGTCGCGCTCAACGGCCTGCGGTTGCTGCGCGAAAAGGCGTGGCGCGGTTGACTCGGGGACATGACGGGGCACATGACACCGGAGGAGTTCCGGCGCTACGGCAAGCAGGTCGTCGACTGGGTGGCCGACTACCTGAGCACGATCGAGGACCGGCCGGTGCGCTCGCCGCTCGCGCCGGGGGAGGTGCGCGACCGGCTGCCGGCGCACCCGCCGGAGCGGGGTGAGCCGTTCGAGGACCTCCTCGGCGACCTGGACCGCGTGATCCTGCCGGGCATCACCCACTGGCAGCACCCGGACTTCTTCGCCTACTTCCCGGCCAACGCGTCCGGCCCGGCGATCCTCGGTGACCTGCTGTCCAGCGGTCTCGGCGTGCAGGGGATGGTGTGGGCGACGAGCCCGGCGTGCACCGAGCTGGAGACCGTCGTGGTCGACTGGCTCGCCGAGCTGCTCGGGCTGCCCGCCGAGTTCCGCACCGACGGCGCGGGTGGCGGGGTCATCCAGGACTCGGCGTCGAGCGCGGCGCTGGTGGCGTTGCTCGCCGCGCTGCACCGGGCGAGCGGCGGGAAGATCCGCGACCACGGCGTGACGGGCACCTACCGGATCTACGTCTCCACCGAGACGCACTCGTCACTGCAGCGGGCCGGGCGCATCGCCGGTCTCGGTGGGGAGAACGTCCGGATGGTGCCGGTGGATCCGGTGACGCTCGCGATGGACGTCGCCGAGCTGCGGCGCATGATCGCCGAGGACGTGGCCGGGGGCGTGGTGCCGGCGCTGGTCTGCGCGACGATCGGGACGACGTCCACCACGGCGATCGACCCGGTCGCGGAGATCGGGGCGGTGTGCCGCGAGGCCGGGGTGTGGCTGCACGTGGACGCGGCCTACGCCGGATCGGCCGCGGTGTGCCCGGAGCTGCGGTGGATCAACGACGGCGTGGCCGAGTACGCGGACTCGTACGCGACCAACCCGCACAAGTGGCTGCTCACCAACTTCGACTGCGGTGTGCTGTGGGTGCGGGACCGGCGGCCGATGATCGACGCGTTGTCGATCCTGCCGGAGTACCTGCGCAACACGGCGACGGAGTCGGGCGAGGTGATCGACTACCGGGACTGGCAGGTCCCGCTCGGGCGGCGGTTCCGCGCGCTGAAGCTGTGGTCGGTGATCCGCTGGTACGGCGCGGAGGGGCTGCGCGCGCACATCCGGAACTGCGTCGAACTGGCCGCGCGGTTCGCCCGGCTGATCGACGCCGACGACGGGTTCGAGCTGCACCCGGGGCACCCGTTCGGGCTGGTGTGCTTCCGGCCCCGGTGGCCGTCGTCCGTTCCCGACCCCGACGCGGAAACCCTCGCCGCGATGGAACGGCTCAACGCGTCGGGCGAGCTGTTCCTGAGCCACACCAAGGTGAACGGGCACGTGCTGCTGCGGCTCGCGGTCGGCTCACCGGCCACCCGCGCCGAGCACGTGGAGGCGGCGTACCGGCGGATCGCCGCCGCGTGTCAGGAGCGGAGGTAGGTGTTGAGCGTGACAGCCAGCGTCTGCTCGACGTCGGAGGACTCGGCGGCCGACGGCAACCCGCCGCGCAGCCACAGCGCGGCGAGCCCGTGCAGCGACGCCCACAGCGACGCGGCGAGCGGACGCGAAGCGGTGCCCCGCCGCCAGCCGACCGCCTGCGCTTGAGTCACCAGGTCCAGGAACTGCTCGAACACCGCGCTGGACAGCCGGGCCAGCGCGGGTTCGCGCACGTCGATCAGGTCCGGCCGGAACATCAGCTCGAACATGGCCGGGTTCGCCAGCGCGAAGTCGAGGTAGCGGCGGCACGCCGTCAGCAGCCGTTGCTGCGGGTTGCCCTCCGGCAGGGCGGCCGCGCGGTCGTGCAGCTCCGCGAACCCGGACGCGGCGACCGCGGCGAGCAGTTCGGCCCGCCCGGCGAAGTGCCGCAGCGGCGCGCCGTGCGAAACGCCCGCCTCACGTGCGATCCGCCGCAGGGTGACGGCCTCGACACCCTCGCTGGTCAGGACGGCGACGGCGCTGTCGATCAGGCGCTGCCGGGGATCGTTTTCCACGACGCCAGCTCGTCGGCGATGACGGGGAGCAGATCGGGGCGCTTCGGCGCGAAACCGTCGCCGGGCGACCGGCCGGTGAACCAGTTGCGGGTGCGGGTGACCATCACCGGCAGGACCTCGCGCCACACCCACCCGGCGTGCGCGCGCAGGCCGGGGCGCACCGGGTCGCCGGGCAGCGGCTCCAGCCAGGCCGGGTCGTAGTCGACGCCGAGGGTCGTGAGCAGGTGCGCGGCCAGGCGGCGGTGGCCGTACTCGGACAGGTGCAGCCGGTCCGGGCCGAAGTAGCGCAGGTCGTGCACGGCTTCCTCGCCCCACAGGTCGACCACCTCGGCGCCGTGTTTCGCCGCGGACGCGTGGATCGCGTCGTTGAGGGCTTCCAGGCGGTGGCGGATGCGCAGCAGGCCGGGCACGCGGCCGGAGACGTCGCTGAGCGTGAAGACGACGACGGTGGGCGCGGCGCGGGTGAGCATGCGGATGGCCGCGTCCACCCGCTTCGCGACGACCTCGGCGCGGTAGGTGCGGGTCATGACGTCGTTCGCGCCGCCGAAGAGCGTGACGAGGTCGGGCTTGAGGTCCAGTGCCGCGGGGATCTGCTCGACGATGATCTGGTCGAGGCGGCGGCCGCGGACGGCCAGGTTGGCGTACCGGAAGGCGGGGTCGTACTGGGCCAGCGTGGCCGCGGCCAGATCGGCCCAGCCCCGGTAGATGTCGGTGCCCGGGTACGGGTCGTGCAGGCCTTCCGCGCAACTGTCGCCGAGGGCGACGAACCTCTGATAGCCCATTCAGCTCTCCGACATCCGGTGTTCACCTGGTAGACACCTGTGTACCAAGATCTGTAGACGCTGTCTACTCGACCGGATGTCACAGGGGGAGCGGCTGTCTCGTCTCGGGTGCCGAACCCCACCCGGAACGAGGAGCTGATGATGGGCGAACAGCAGAAGGTCGCGCTGGTCACCGGAGCGAACAAGGGGATCGGGCGTGGCGTGGCCGAACAACTGGCCGCGCTCGGCATGACCGTCCTGGTCGGTGGCCGCGACCCGCGGCGCGCCGAGGAGGCCGCCGCGGCGGTCGGCGCCCACGCGATCACCTTGGACGTCACCGACGCGGCCGGGGTGCGGCGGGCCGCGCGGCAGATCGAAGACCGCTTCGGGCGGCTCGACGTGCTGGTCAACAACGCCGGGATCACCGGATCCGGGCAGGTCGACCCGGCGGATGCGCGCGACCAGATCCCGAGCACGGTCGACCTGGACATGGTCCGTGCGGTGTTCGAGACCAACGTGTTCGGCGTGATCGCGGTGACCAACGCGGTGCTGCCGCTGCTGCGGCGGTCACCGGCGCCGCGCATCGTCAACGTCAGCAGCCACGCCGCCTCGCTGACCCTGACCAGCGACCCGGACGGCCCCTTCGCGGCGCTGCTGCCGTCCGCGGCGTACAGCCCGTCCAAGACCGCCCTGTGTGCGCTGACCGTCCAGTACGCCAACGAGCTGCGCAAGGACGGTGTCCTGGTCAACGCGGTCGCTCCTGGGTTCGTCGACACGGACAGCAACAACCACACCGGGTTCCTGACCGTCGCGCAGGGTGCCGCGGTCGTGGTGCGGCTGGCGACGCTCGGCCCGGACGGACCGACGGCCGGGTTCTTCGCCGAGGACGGGCCGGTGCCGTGGTAGACCGGGGCGTGATGGACCGCGCCGAGGAGTTCCAGGAGCTGCGGCCGCTGCTGTTCTCCATCGCCTACCGGCTGCTGGGCAGCGTGAGCGAAGCCGAGGACGCGGTGCAGGAGACCTGGCTGCGCTTCGCGACGTCGCCGACCCGGCCTGAGTCGATCAAGGCGTTCCTGTCCGCGACGGTGAGCCGGATCGCGATCGACGTGTTGCGCTCGGCCCGGGTCCGGCGGGAGGAGTACGTCGGGCCGTGGTTCCCGGAGCCGCTGCTGGCCGATCCGTACGAGGACCCGCAGCGCGCGGCGGAGCTGGCCGACTCGTTGTCGATGGCGGCGCTGCTCCTGCTGGAGCGGCTCAGCCCGCTGGAGCGCGCGGTCTTCGTGCTGCGCGAGGTGTTCGGGTTCGGCTTCCCCGAGATCGCCTCCGCCGTGAGGCGTTCGGAGGCGGCGTGCCGTCAGCTCGCGGTGCGGGCCCGCCGCCACGTCGACGCCGGCCGCCCCCGGTTCGAGGCCGACCGGGCCAAGCGGGACGAGCTCGCCGGGCGGTTCCTCGACGCGTTCCGGAACGGGGACGTCGGCGCGCTGACCTCGCTGCTGGCCGCCGACGTGCAGATGATCGGCGACGCCGGCGGCAAGGCGCCGCAGTGGGCGGAGCGGTTCACCGGGGCGGGCGCGGTGGCCGGCGTGCTGGCGACGCTCATGCCGATGTTCGCGCGGATCGGCGCCCAGGTGGCCGTCCACCCGGTCAACGGCCAGCCCGGCGCGATCTTCCGGGACCGCGACGGCGGGCTGATCACCAGCTGGGCGTTCGACATCGCCGACGGAGTGGTCCAGACGATCCGCACCGTCAACAACCCGGACAAGCTCGGGCACCTGGCGCCCGTGGCGGACGCGTGGGCTGCCCTCCGGGAAGCCGGGAACTGACCGCGGGCCCGGCGCGGGGGACGCGCCGGGCCCACGGCCCTGCTCACGGCCAGTCGACCTGCGGGGAGCGGTAGAAGTCGATCCCCTGGATCTCCCACCGCGGCGCCTGCTGCGCCAGCCGCTCGCGGTAGCCGTTCCAGTCGTGGGTCGACTTCGGCGACCACCCGATCTCCGCGATGCCGGGCAGCCGCGGGAAGGCCATGAACTCGATGTCGTCGCTGTCGGTCAGGGTCTCCGACCACAACGGCGCCTCGACACCCGCTACGGACGCCTCGCCGACGCCCTGCACCGCCGTCGACGGGTCCCAGTCGTAGGCGTCGGCGACCTCGACGTACCCGGCCCAGTGCAGGCCGAGCGGGCTGTTCTCGTTGTACTGCATGTCGAGGTAGGCCTTGTTGGCCGGCGAAACCACGATCTTGTTGCCCGCCGCGGCGGCCGCCGCCGTGTCCGCGTCGACGCCGTCGGTGTCCCAGAACTGCGGCACCGCGGACACCGGCGGATCGGCCTTCGCGATCTCGTGCCAGCCCTGCGCCAGCTTGCCGTGCTTGGCGACGATCGGGAGCACCTGGCCCATGAACTTCTGGTAGTCCTCGGGGGTCGTGGCGTGGGCCTCGTCCCCGCCGATGTGCAGGTAGCGGCCCGGGGTCAGTGCGGCGAGCTCGCCGATCACGTCGTCGAGGAACTTGTAGGTGATGTCCTTGTCCACGCACAGCGAGCTGAACCCGACCTCGATGCCGGTGTACAGCGGCGGCGCGACGCCGTCGCAGTTCAGCTCCGCGTACGAGGCCAGCGCGGCGTTGGTGTGGCCCGGCATGTCGATCTCCGGGATCACCGTGATGTGCCGGGACGCGGCGTAGGCCACCAGGTCCTTGTACTGCTCCTGCGTGTAGTAGCCGCCCGGGCCGCCGCCGACCTCGGTGCTGCCGCCGTACGTCGCCAGGCGTGGCCAGCTCTTGATCTCGATCCGCCAGCCCTGGTCGTCCGACAGGTGCAGGTGCAGCCGGTTGACCTTGTACTGCGCGATCTGGTCGATGTAGCGCTTGACCTCGTCGACGGTGAAGAAGTGCCGTGCGACGTCGAGCATCGCGCCGCGGTAGGCGAAGCGCGGGTAGTCCACGATCTTCCCGCCCGGGACGATCCACGGGCCGCGCGCCACCTGCCGCGACTCGACCTGCGCGGGCAGCAGCTGGCGCAACGTCTGCACGCCGGCGAACAGGCCGTCGCCGCTGTTCGCGCGCAGCGTGACGCCCTTCTTCGTCACCGTGATCTGGTAGCCCTGGTCGCCGACCCGCGCGGTCGGGCCGAGCTCCAGCGCGATGGACGGCGCCGAGGTGCGCTCGACGACCGGGAGGCGGTACCCGGTCGACGGGCGGAGCAGGCCGGCGAGGTAGTCGGCGACCTGACGGGCGCCGCGGTCGGCCTCGATCGCGGTGGCCGGGGTCAGCCGAAAGTCGGCCTTGGGGTCGGCGATCGCCGACACCGGAACGGGGATCACGTCCGCCAGCGCGCGGGTGCTCGGCGCGGTGGCGGGTTCGCTGGCGAGTGCGGGCTGGGTGAGGGCGGTCAGCGCGAGCGCGGTGGCGCCGAGCAGGCCGGCCAGGGATCTGCGCATGGGTCACTCTCCGCGGGGATCGGGAGCGGGTCCCCTAAAGGTATAGACCAGTGTTCCGGCGCGCGCAATGCCCCGGTTGCCGTCGCACTGCTCCGGCCGGGTGAACCGCCGCGTTCGACTCGTTCGGGTGGCGATTCCCCGGCCGGACAGTGCTTTCTGTCGGTGCTCGGGTCTAGCTTGTCGGTGTGAACATCAACGCCCTGCCGAACGGCCTCATCCGTCTCAAGTGGACTCTTTCGCGGTCAGTCGTCCCGCAGCACCGCGCGCAGCTTGTCGAGCACCGAAGGATCTTCGATGGTCGACGGCACCGGTTCGTCCCGGCCTTCGGCGAGTCCGCGCATGGTCTTGCGGAGGATCTTGCCCGATCGCGTCTTCGGCAGCGCGTCCACAACGGACACTTGCCGGAACGCCGCCACCGGGCCGATGTCCCGCCGGACGGCCGCGATCAGCTCCGCCTTCAGCGTTTCCTCGTCGACGTCCACACCGGACTTGAGCACCACCAGCCCGCGCGGCAGCTGGCCCTTGAGCGAGTCGTGCACGCCGATCACCGCGCACTCGGCGACGGCCGGGTGCGCCGCCAGCACGGCCTCCATCGACCCGGTCGACAACCGGTGCCCGGCCACGTTGATGACGTCGTCGGTGCGGCCCATGACGAACAGGTACCCGTCCTCGTCGAAGTAGCCCGAGTCGCCGGTGAGGTAGTAGCCCTCGTAGCGCGACAGGTACGCCTCCACGTAGCGCTCGTCGTCGCCCCACAGCGTCGGCAGGGTGCCCGGCGGCATCGGGAGTTTGATGCAGATGGCGCCTTCCTGCCCGGCAGGCAGGGGGTCGCCGGCCTGGTCCAGGATCCGCACGTCGTAGCCGGGCACCGGGACGGTCGCCGAGCCCGGTTTCACCGGCATCGGTTCCAGCCCGCGCGGGTTCGCCGCGATCGGCCACCCGGTCTCGGTCTGCCACCAGTGGTCGATCACCGGCACGCCCAGCTTGTCGGCGGCCCAGTTCAGGGTCTCCGGGTCGAGCCTCTCACCGGCCATGAACAGGGTGCGGAACGACGACAGGTCGTACTTCGCGAGTTCGGTGGCGTCCGGGTCGACCCGTTTGATCGCCCGCAGCGCGGTCGGAGCGGTGAACAGGGCCTTCACCTTGTGTTCGCTGATGACGCGCCAGAAGGCGCCGGCGTCCGGGGTGCCGACCGGCTTGCCCTCGTACATCACGGTCGTGGCGCCGATCAGCAGTGGCGCGTAGACGATGTAGGAGTGGCCGACCACCCAGCCGACGTCGGAGGCGGTCCACCAGATGTCGCCGGGCTGGATGTCGTAGACCGCGTGCATCGAGTAGGCCAGCGCGACCGCGTGGCCGCCCGCGTCGCGCACGACGCCCTTCGGTTTCCCGGTGGTGCCGGAGGTGTAGAGGATGTAGAGCGGGTCGGTAGCCGCGACCGGGACCGGGTCGACCGGGCTCGCCCCGGCGACCAGTTCCCGCCAGTCGACGTCCCGTTCGCCGAGCGTCGCCTGCGCCGCGTCGCGTTGCAGCACCACGACCTTGTCCGGCTGATGGGTGGTGGCGGCGAGGGCCTCGTCGATGATCGGCTTGTACTCGACCACGCGGTTCGGCTCGATGCCACAGGACGCGGCGACGATCACCTTCGGCTTGGCGTCCTCGATGCGCGCGGCGAGTTCCTTGGGCGCGAAGCCGCCGAACACCACGGAGTGCACGGCGCCGATCCGGGCGCAGGCGAGCATCGCCACGGCGGCCTCGGGAACCATCGGCAGGTAGACGATGACGCGGTCGCCCTTGCCGACGCCGAGGGACCGCAGGGCCCCCGCGAACAGGGCGACTTCGTCCCGCAGCTGGGCGTAGGTGAAGGTCCGCTTGCCCCCGGTGACCGGCGAGTCCCAGATCAGGGCGGGCTGCTCCCCGCGCCCGCGTTCGACGTGCCGGTCGAGGGCGTTGTAGGCGGTGTTGAGCTCCCCGTCCGGGAACCAGCGGAACAAGGGAGCCCGCGAAGAGTCCAACGCCCGCGACGGCTCACGAGTCCAATCGATGGCCTTCGCCGCCGCGAGCCAGAACCCTTCCGGATCAGTAAGGCTGCGCTGGTGTTCCTCCACGTGACGGCCCATGGGGCAGACCTCCTCGTCGTCGAGCTCGTGCCCCACATCATGACGCAATCCCCGCCCCCTGACCGCCCCCGCGCCACTCGGCCGCCCCACGCCGCTCCGCCGCCCGGCCGCCCCACGCGGTCCGGCCGCTCTGCGTCGCCCGGCCGCCTCGCCGCTCCGCCGCCCGGCCGTTCCACGCGGTCCGACCGCCCCCACGCCACTCGGCCGCCTCGCCGCCCTGCGCCGCGCCGCTCCCCGCGGTCCGACCGCCTCGCGCCGCCCGGCCACCTCGCCTCTCCGCGCCACCCGGCCGTTCCACGCGGTCTGACCGCCTCGCGCCGCCCTCCAAACCCCCACGTGCCCACCGCGGCCCCTGGTGCGCCCGCGCGCACCGCCGCGCTGCCCCAGCGCCGCGCCACCGCCGCGCGGCCCCAGTGCCGCGCACAGCCGCCACCGGCGCCCTGAATCACCACCCGCCGCGCTCAGCCACCGACCGCGCTCAGCCACCGACCGCGCTCAGCCACCGCCCGGCGCTCAGCCACCGCCCAGCACGCAGCCGCCACCTGCCGTGCGCTGCACCCGCTCACGCCCTGCCGTCCCACAGTCACTTGCCGGGCCCAACCATCGCTCGCCGCGGCTCGTTACGACTGCGCCCTTGTGCAGCTGCGGCCCGCCGCGCATCGACTGCCGCCTTTGCCGGGCCAACCACACCACGCACCCAGCGTGCCGCAGCGCGCAGTCACTGCGGGTCGTGCGCTACCACCACTGCTGCCCGTCGCCTTGCAGTCGCCGCCTTGCCGCGCCCGACCGTCGCCCGCCGCAGGTCGCCACTGCCCGCCGCGGCTCGTTACGGCCGCGCCCGACCGTCGCCCGCCGCGCGTCACCACTGCCCGCCGCGGCTCGTTACGGCCGCGCCCCTGTGCAGCGACGGCCTGCCGCGGTTGATCGCCACTTTGCCGCGCCGGCCGCCGCCGCCCTCGGTTCGCTACCGCTGAACCCTTGGGCCAGCGGTCCGCCGCGTGTCTGATCGCCGTCTCGCCGCGCCGAGTCAAGTTTTCGCGCGCAGCTCGCAACCACCACGCACTTGTGAAGCTGCGGCACACCCGCCCCCGGCACCCCGAACCCCCGTAGGCAGGCCAGGCACGAGAAACCCAAGAACCCTGACGAGTCAGAAAGCCCCGATGAGCTCCGAAACATGTCCACCGATCTGCGCCACCGTCCCGCTCACCTCGGATGCCTGGGACAGCAGAGCCTTCACCTTCTCCCACCGGGTGCGGACCACCTCGGGCTCCACGTCCTCGGCCGTGTCCGGGTCCTGGGCCTTCCGCGCGTCTTCCAGCAGACCGGCCAAGTTCCGGTCCAGCGCCTTCCGGTCGGCGACCTCCAGCGCGGCCGTCTCGGCACGCAGCTGCTCCAGCAACGTGACCAGCGGCGCCTGCTGCTGGTTGATGTTCGCGCCGCTCATGGAGCCGCTGTTCGTTCCCGTGTTGATCGGGCCGAAGTTCCCGCCGCTGATGTTGATCCCGGTCATGTGCTCAGTCCCCCTTGGCCGTCTGCACGTTCGCGCCGTCCATCGAACCGGTGTTGGCGCCGGTGTTGATGGGGGCGTAGTTGTCGCCGTGGATGGTGATCTCCTTGTGGATCACGGTCGCGGCCTGGCGCTCGAAACTCGCGGGCGAATAGCCGCAGTCGCGCAGGATGCGGCTTATCGCGGGCATCAGCCTGCTGTGCAGGATCTTCTCGTAGCGCTCCACGTCGACCAGCTGAAAATAGCTGTCCACGTCCTCGGCGGCCGCCATCTCGCGCAACGTTCGCAGCGAGCCGTACGCGTCCGGGTTGATCAGGCCGCGGTCCTGCCGCAGCGGCTGGATCCACTCCAGCGTGTGCTTGGCGCGACCCCAGATCGTCACCGGCAACCGCAACAACCGCAGCAGCGCCTGCCCGATCGGCGCGGCCACCCCGGCGGGCAGCTTGTCCACCGCGCGGTACCGGTCCCGCACCGGCGGCAGCACGCACGGCGTCCACTCCAGGTACAGGGTGCTGGCGTCGACGGCCGCGTGCAGGTAGCTGGACATCACCAGGTCCCGGTCCCACGTCTCGACCTGGAAGCACAGGTAGTAGCGCGCCCACTCACGCGGCTGCCGGCGCAGCGCCGCCACCTCGCCCGGCGGCAGGTACCGCTCCGGCGCCCGGTCCAGGCCCCGCAGGTACACCACCGACTCCGGCTGGTAAACGTGGTCGATCAGCTCCGCCGACGACGCGAACACGGCCTCCCGGATCGACAGCTCACGCAACCGCCGGTCCGGCGACAGCGACTCGCTCTCCTGCAGCACAGCCATCGCCGCGCGGACCCGCTCGTACAGCAACGGCGTGGTCAGCTCGTCGAACGGCGTGCCGTCCGGCTTGTGGTCCTCCGGCAGGCGGTCCAGCGGCAACGCCATCGACCAGGACTCCCGGTGCGACCCGGCGCCGACGAACGGGTTGTAGCCGCGGTGCACGAACAACGGCACCGCGCCCTGCGGGCTCTCTTCGGCGTCCCGGTAGCGGTGCAGCTGCCGCACGAACCGCGGCGGGCACAGGCCGAGCAGCGGGCGCTCGGTGGTGAACGGGTCGGCGGGCGACCGGTTGCGGGCGCGGTAGCCGAACCGGTCGACGAGCAGCGACCGCACCACCAGCCGGTCGGTCACCAGGATCGCGAACATCAGCACGACCAGCGCGATCGAGACGTAGAACCAGACCTCATCGTCGCCGGAGGGCGGACTGTAGTAGTCCCCGTAGTAGCCGCCGGTGAAGTCCTCGGTGGCCTCCGGATCGATCGCGCCGAGCAAGTAGATCAGCAGACCGGCCAGCGCGAACGTGCCGAGCACGACGACGATCGCCGCCTTGAGCGCCACGTTGATCGCCCTGCGCCAGATCGACGGGATCACCAGCGCCACCGCGAGCGCGAGCCACGTGAACAGCAACAGGCTCGGGCCCGAGGCCCAGACGAACAAGCCGAACAACACCGCCAGGATGCCGTCGCGCAGCTTGCGGCGGCCCCGTGAGGCGATCGCCTCCACCAGCACCCGCGCCGGGTCGAACCCTGGCGAGTGCGGCAGCGGGCGGGTCGGCTCGGTGAGGAACTCGCGGATCGCGCGGTCGGCGTATCCGGAGTCGAGGTGCGCGGCGGCGCACAGGTACCGCGTCGTGTCGTCCTGGGGCCGCACCTGGTGCGGGACGGTCCAGGCGGTCATCGTTCCGGTCACGGGATCGCGTTCTCCGTCATGGCGGTGAGGATCGGGACCATCTCGGGCCAGTCGGCGGCCTTCGACGAGGCGTACACGAAGTACTCGGTGCCGGAGGCGCGCCAGTACTCGGCCTTCACGTGCCGCCTGCCCTCCGGCGCGGTCCACTCGAACTCCCACACGATCGCCTCGTACCCGCGGAGGGTCGTCTGGGCGAGCTCCACCCGGGAGTAGCCGGGCCGGGCGGCGGCGAAGTCGCTTTCGGCCTCGAGGTGGGACTCCATGATCGAAGCGTTCGGCACGGCCGAGCCGCCGTAGCGGACGAAGCGGGAGCTGTCGGCGGGGTCGGTGGCCTGCACGCTGCCCGCGGACTGGGTCGGCGCGACGGTCCAGCCCTCCGGGATGACCGTGCGGATCCCGGCCGGGCCGGTCACCTCGCTCCCCGGCGGCGCCGAACTGCTCGTCGTGGTCGTGGTGGTGGTCGTCGACGTGCGGCGGCTGCTCGACGCGCTCGTGGTCGTCACGGCCGAGCTCGACGTGGCCGTGGCCAGCTGGGTGGTCCCGCCGTCGCCGCTGTCGCGGACGAGCAGCAGCGCGGTACCGACCGCGCCGAGCACGACGAGGTTCGCCACACCCGCGAGCAGCGCCAGACGCGCCGAGCTCGGCTGGCCCCCAGGAGGCGGCATCACTGTCCCCTCGTCAACCGCTCGTGCAGAAGTGAGCACTGAGGGTAGCATCGAGCGTCCCGCCCGGGTTACTCCATTTGGGAGATTCACGTGACCGAACAGACCGACCCGATGACCGCTGTTCAAGCGCTCGAACAGCAGCTCGCCGCGGCTCCGGCGGACCTGGACCTGCGTCTGCGGCTCGCGCACGCGCTCGAAGCGCTGACCGTGTCCGCACGCAGCGTGACCAGAGAGGGGCTGCCCGTGGTGACATCGGCGCGCCAGCGCGAGCTGTGCGCGTGGGCGGCCCGCCGCATTCTCGAACTGAACGTGCCCGACCCCCGGCTCACCACCGGCGCGCAGGCCCTGCTGGCCGAGCTCGACGCGGGACGGCGGTGGGTGTGGCACGGCCAGGGACAGGTCGCCATCGCCGCGGTGGTGGTGCTGGGCCTGGTCGCGGTCGTGCTGGGCGGGCTGGCCGGCGTCGTCGCGGTCGTCGTCGCCGGCGCGGTGCTCAGCAGCGTCCTGCTGTCGGTGCTGGTCCTGCGCTTCCGGCGGGAGCGGTGGCGCGTCGAGGCGGAGCGGCTGGCGCCGGTCATCTGGCGGCCGGGCATCTGAGAAGTCTCACTCCGCAGGGCGACCGCAACCCGCCCGTCCCCTGCCGCGTCCAAGGTGCGAATAGGGTGGGAGACCGGAAGAAGACCCCGAACACGAAGGGACCCGGGCGGTGAACGCGTTCGCGGACTGGCTGCTGTCCCTCGCGCATGCCCTGTTCAACCCGGGGTTCTGCCCCGGTGACTGGGTGTGGGCCACGGTGGCCGCGGGGGCGCTGACCGCCTTGTTCCCGGTGGCCGGCGCGGTCCTCGTCGCGCTCATGCGGAAGTTCACCGGCAACCGGTACGACACCGGCACGATCGCGGCCATCGGCGTGATCGCGTTCGTATTCTCGTTCGGGCTGCCGTGGATGGCGTTCAACGGCATCTCGGGCATCTACCGGGCCGCCGCCGAGGGCACCTCTTCGCTGTCGAAGGCCGACCTGGCGACCCTGAACCGCGAGTACTGCTCGTTCATCGGCACGCAGAGCAAGTACCTCGGCGGTGGGCAGAACATCTTCGAGACGATCTTCTACCCCTCCGGCAACGTGCTCGCCTACGGCTACTACCTGGGCGCGCTCGTCGGGTTGCCGCTGCTCGCGCTGCTGTTCATGATCCTGCAGGCGCGCACCGCGATGCGCCGCGGACCGAAGTGGCCGGGCCGCCTGCTGTGGGTCGGGTTCGTGATGTTCGTGGTGTTCTCGGTGGGCGTCTCGGCCAACGCGGGCGTGTTCCTGTGGCTCGGGTTCATCCCGATCGCGATGCTCGGGATCATCCCGATCGCCCTGGTCGGGCCGCCGCCGTGGTCGGTCATCAACAAGCCGGAGCGGCCGCGCCCGGAGCCGCGGCGCGAGCCCCCGCCGCAGGTGCCGCCGCCTCCGCCACCGCCGCAGCAGCAGCCGCCGAAGCAGTACGCGCCGACGGCCGTCGCGCCCGCCGCGCAGGAGCTCGCCGCGGCGCCTGGCCCGGTCCCGCTGCCGCCGGGGTCGACGGCCAACGGCGGCGGCCGGTACCGGCGGATCAAGCGCCTCGGCCACGGTGGGTTCGGCACGGTGTGGCAGGCCGTGGACAACCAGCTGGGCCGCACAGTCGCGCTGAAGATCGCCCACGCGCCGGACCGGGACACCGAGGAGCGCATGCGCCGCGAGGCCAGGGCGCTCGCGATGGTCGACCACCCGAACTGCGTGCGGGTCTACGACCTGGTCGAGGAGCCGGACGGGCTCGCGCTGGTCATGGAGTACCTGGAGGGCCAGTCGCTGGCCACCGCGGTGGACACGATGGGACCGCTGGACGACGTCGCGGCGGGCCGCCTCTGGGCGACGATGGCAGGCGCGCTGGCGGCGGCGCACGAGAAGGGTGTGCTGCACCGCGATGTGAAGCCGTCGAACGTGATCCTGGACCCGCAGGGCATGCCGCACCTGATCGACTTCGGCATCGCCCGCAGTCGCGGCGATTCGACGATGACAGCGACCGGGATGATGATCGGCACCCCCGACTTCGTCGCCCCGGAGCAGGCCGCGGGCGCGGCGGCGTCCCCGGCCTCGGACGCGTGGCAGCTGGCGGCGACGGTGAGCTACGCGCTGTCCGGCTACCCGCCGCGGGGCACCCGCGAGACGCCGATGGCGGCCCTGATGGCGGCGGCGCGCGCCGAGCCCGTCTCGAAGCTGCCGCAGCGCTCCGCGCACGCCCGGCTGCTGATCGCCTCGCTCGACAACGAACCCCGCCGCCGCCCGACGCTGCACACGGTGGTGCGTGAGGTGGAGGGCTTCCTGTCGCGGGCGGGCAAGTCGATGGACGGGCCGGTGACGCGGATCGTGCCGCGTCACGGCGGTACCACGCGGGCGATGCCGCCGCGCTGACTGGGGTTTGTGGCGCTGGATGCGGCGTGGCGCGTGCGCGGTGGTGCGCCGCGGGCGATGCCGCCGCGCTGGCGCCGAGGGTGCGCGGCACCGGACGCTCCGGACGGGGCGTGGGACGCGCGAGGTGCGCCTGCGGCCCGACGGGATGGTCTGCGGGTGCTCCTGCTCGAAGGCAATCGTGCCGAGCCGGGGCGCAGGCGCTACCGGTGGGGCAGCGCGGAACGCCGGGCGGTTCGCTTCCGGCCCAGCAGGATCGCCTGCGGGTGCTTCGCGCCTTCCAGTTCGACTCGGGCCGCGATGTCGAAGCCGGCGCGTTTCAGGAGTTTCGCGACGTGGTCGGGTGGCAGCAGGTACGCGTCGTAGTCCACCGGGTGGCCGTAGGCCGTCTCCGGCTGCAGCTGGGCGTTCCCGGCGTGGAAGCCGATCAGCACGTGGCCTTCGGGCTCCAGCGCGCGGGCGAAGCCGGCGAACACCGTCGGCAGCACGGCCGGCGGGACGTGGAAGATCGACCACCACGCGACGATCCCGCCGAGCGACCCGTCCGGCACGTCGAGCGCCGTCATCGAGCCCACCTCGAACCGCAGCCGCGGGTACGACCGGCGGGCGATCTCGACCATCCCGGGGGACAAGTCGACGCCAAACGCTTGCGTGCCGAGTCCCGCCAGGTGCGCCGTCACGTGGCCGGGTCCGCAGCCGACGTCGGCGACCGGTCCGGTGACCAGCTCGGCGAAGGCGCTCAGCATCCCGCGGCCCACCGCGTCCGCCGCGAACCGCGGGCGCACGAACTCGGCGTAGTCCTCCGCGACCCGGTCGTACGACTCCCGGGCGCGGTCCAGGTACCCGGTCATCGCCAGGACGGCAGCCAGAGCTCCGCCTGCCACCGGGCGTTGCTGATCGGGTCGCCGTTCAGGATCGGCCACAGCCACGCGAAGTTCGCGACCACCAGGCCGACGTACAGCGCCACCACCAGCAGCCCCGTCCCGCGGCGTTCGAACCCGCGCCGCGCGCTGCCCAGGATCTGCCCGAGCGCGAGCGTCAGCCCGAGCACCAGGAACGGCGCCATCGGCGTCGCGTAGAAGAAGTACATCTGCCGGTCGATGTTCGTGAACCACGGCAGGAACCCGGCGAGGTAGCCGACCAGCACGGCGGCGTAGCGCCAGTCGAACCGGAACAGCCACCGCCACAGGCCCCACCCGAGCATCGGGATCGCGAGCCACCACATCGCGGGCGTGCCGATCAGCATCGTCGCCCGGATGCAGTCCGACGCGCCGCACGTGCCGTTGCCCGACTCGTAGTAGTAGAGCATCGGGCGCAGGCCCATCGGCCACGTCCACGGCTTCGACTCCCACGGGTGTGGGTCGTCCTTCGGCGTGACCAGGCTTTCGTGGAAGTGCAGCACGTTCATCGAGTAGTCGCCCAGCGACCGCAACGCGGGCGGCACCCAGCTCCAGAACCCGGGGTCGATGCCCTGCAGCTCGGTGTAGTGCCGGTCGGTGCCGGACTCGCTCGCGAACCACGCCCACCAGCTCGCCAGGTACATCAGCGCGGGGATGGCGACGATGGCCCACAACGCGGGCAGCACGTCCCGGCGCAGCGTCCCGACCCACGGCCGCGGCACCCCCGCCGCCCGGCGCGCGGCCAGGTCGAACCCGACGCACAGCAGCCCGAAGAACGCCATGTAGTACAGGCCCGACCACTTCACCGCGAAGGTCAGGCCGAGGCACACCCCGGCCGCGAACCGCCACCAGCGGAAGCCCAGCCGCGGCCCCCACGGCGACTCGTCCGCCCAGCCCTCGGCGACCGCCACCGCCAGCCGCTGCCGCACCTGGTCGCGGTCGCACAGCAGGCACGCGAACGCGGACAGCGCGAACAGGGCGATGAAGATGTCCAGCATCCCCATCCTGGCCTGCAGGAACAGCACCCCGTCGCAGATCACGAGTATCCCGGCGATGCCGCCGAGCAGCGTCGAGCGGGTCAGCCGCCGCGCGATGCGGATGGTGAGCAGCACGATGATCGTGCCCGCCACGGCCGCGCTGAAGCGCCAGCCCCAGCCGTTGTACCCGAACATCCACTCGCCGAGCGCGATGAGCTGCTTGGCCAGCGGCGGGTGCACCACCAGCTCGTAGCCCGCGTTGTCCTCGAACCCGCCGTTGCGCAGCATCTGCCACGCCTGTGGCACGTAGTGCTTCTCGTCGAAGACCGGGGTGCCCTTGTCGGTGGGGGAGCCGAGGTTCTGGAAGCGGGTGACCGCCGCGACCAGCGTCAGGACGATCGTGACCACCCAGCCGCGCAGCCGGTCAGCCGGCATCGGCCGTCCGAGGAGGGTGGCGGCACGGTCCGTCGGCGGGCGGAGGTGGTCCACCTGGTCCGGTCGCGTCAGCACAGCGGTCACGGGGGTGATCCTAGGGACCCACGGGTGAACTCGGAGTTCCCGCGCGGCTAATAGGGTGAAGGCCATGCCACTCGTCCTCGCCGCGACCCCCCTCGGTGACTCCCGCGACGCTTCGCCGCGCCTGGTCGCCGCACTGGCCGAGGCGAACGTGATCGCCGCCGAGGACACCCGTCGGCTGCGGTCGCTGGCCACCGCGCTGGACGTGACGCCGCGTGGGCGGGTGGTCAGCTTCTACGAGGACGTCGAGACGTCCCGGCTGCCGAAGCTGCTGGAGGCGCTGCGGGCCGGGGAGACCGTCGTTCTGGTCACCGACGCCGGCATGCCCAGCGTGTCCGATCCGGGGTACCGCCTGGTCGCGGCGTGCGTCGAGGAGGACCTGCCGGTCACCTGCCTGCCCGGGCCCTCGGCGGTGACGACCGCGCTGGCGCTGTCCGGGCTGCCCAGCGACCGGTTCTGCTTCGAGGGCTTCGCGCCGCGCAAGCCGGGTGAGAAGGGCCGCTGGTTCCGGGAGCTGGCGACCGAGCCGCGGACGGTCGTGTTCTTCGAGTCGCCGCACCGGCTGGCCGCGACGCTGACCGAAGCGGCCGCCGCGCTGGGTGACGAGCGGCGGGCGGCGGTGTGCCGGGAGCTGACGAAGACGTACGAGGAGGTCCGGCGCGGCACGCTGCCCGAGCTGGCGGCCTGGGCGGCGGACGGCGTGCGCGGCGAGATCACGGTGGTGCTGGAGGGCGCCCGGCCGCGGGCGGTGTCGGTGACGGACCTGGTGGCGGAGGTGTCGGCACGCGTGGCGGCCGGTGAGCGGCTCAAGTCCGCGGCGGCCGAGGTCGCCGAGGCGACCGGGGTGTCGAAGAAGGAGCTGTACGACGCGGTGCTGGCGGCGCGGCGCGCCTGAGCGTCAGGCGGGGTCCTTCCGCATCGCCCAGGTGACCGGGCCATCGTCGGGGAGGGGGACCTGCGCGGTCACCTCGAAGCCCAGCCCCTGGTAGAAGCCCACGTTCGACTCCAGCGAGGTCTCCAGGTAGGCCGGGTGGCCCTCCTCGGCGGCGGCACGCAGCCCGGGTGCGAGGACAGCCCGGCCGAGGCCCTCGCCCTGGCGGCCGGGCGCCACGCCGACCGTGGCGAGGAACCACGCGGGCCCGGTCGGCCGGTGCGGGGCCATCGCCTCCTCCGCGGCCGCCGCGGCGGCCGCCCGGTCACCGGCCAGCTCGCGCAGCCGCGGGCCCAGCGCGTCCAAGTCGGGCTCGCCGGAGGTGGGCGTCGTCCACACCGCCACCGCTGCCAGGTCGTCGCTCACCCAGACCCGCCCGCAGGGCAGCCCGACGTGTTCCAGGAACAGCCGTTGCAGGCCGGTCACCCGCGCGAAGTGGTCCGCCGCGGCGACGGTGTGCCGCGTGAACGGGTAGTCCGCGAAGGCCGCGCCCAGAGTTGCCGCCGCGCCGTCGAGGTCGGCTGCTGTGCCGAGGCGGATCAGGTGAGCAGTGCTTCCAGCGGGGCGGCTTTGTGCAGACATTCCTGCCATTCTGCCTCGGCGTCCGAATCCGCGGTGATGCCGCCGCCGACCCCGAGCGCGATCGAACCGCCGTGCACCTCGAACGTGCGGATCGCGACGTTCAGCTCCAGCCCGGCCACCGGCGACGCCAGCCCGACGGCGCCCGTGTAGACCCCGCGCGGCCGCGGCTCCAGCTCCGCGATCAGCTCCAGCGCCCGGATCTTCGGCGCGCCCGTCACCGAGCCGGGCGGGAAGGTCGCGGCCAGCAACTCCGCGTCCGAGGTGACCAGCCGCCCCTCCACGGTCGACTCCAGGTGCCACACGCCGGGCGCCGGGCGCACCCGCAGCAGCTCGGGCACCCGCACGCTGCCCACCGCGCACACCCGGCCGAGGTCGTTGCGCACCAGGTCGGTGATCATCACGTTCTCGGCCACGTCCTTGACCGACTCACGCAGCCGTTGTGCCAGCACGTCGTCCGCCGGGCCGCGGCGGGGCAGCGTGCCCTTGATCGGCGTCGAGCGGACCCGGTCGCCGTGGCGGGCGAGGAACAGCTCGGGCGACAACGACACGACGCTGCCCCACTCGCCGGTGAGGAACGCGGCGCGGCGCGGCCGCAGCCCCCGCACCCCCTGCGCGAACAACGCGGCGGGCGAGCCCTCGAACGTGCCCTCGAAACGGGTGCAGATGTTGGCCTGGAACACCTCCCCGGCCTCGATCGCGTGCACGCAGGCCTTCACCGCGTCGCCGTGTTCCGCGGGCATCGGCCGGTGCAACGGCCCCGCCTGCCAGGCCGGGGACGGCGCCGGCCGGGTCAGCAGCTCCGCGAACTCCGCCGCCAGGTCCGGGCCGCCGAGCGATTCGAACCACCACCAGCCGTCCGCGTCCAGCCGCAGGACGTGGTCGGCCCAGCCCCACACCGCCGCGGGCAGCGCGGTGCGCCGGCCGGACGGGTCGGTGAGGTCGTAGGACAGGTAGCCGAACCAGCCGCCGCCGACGACCCCCTCCGGAGCTTCGACCCGCGGTTGCCGGTCCGGCACCTCGAACGGGTCGGTGACCGGGCGGAGCTGCACCTCGGGCACCAGCACGGCCTGGGAGCCGAACCACTCGCCGCACAGGCCGGCCGCCGTGCCGATCCCCCGGGAGCGGGCGCGCTCGTCGAGGAGAAGCAGCACCTCATCCGGTGTTCTTCCCCGGCCAAGCCTCGTTCGCGTCACCCGCACGGGAACATTGTGACCTACCGTCGGACGCATGCGTGTGGTCGAGACGGAGCAGATCTGCAAGGTGACGGGCGCAGATTCGATCAACCGGACCGACCGGTTCGCCATCCACGGCACGGATCTCGGCATCCTGTGGGACGGCGGTGACGGGCGGGTCTTCGTGTTGTTCGGCGACACCTTCGGCGAGGGCTGGGGCGGCGACGGCGGCGGCCCGAACAGCGCCGACTGGCGCAACAACGTCCTCGCCTTCTCGACCAGCACGGACCTGGCCGCCGGTCTCACCTTCGACGGCGTCGTCACGCGGCCGGACGGCACCGCCGCCCAGGTCATCCCGCGCGATGGCCGCCGGGACGAGGTGACCGTCATCCCGAACTCGGGCCTGGCGGTCGACGGGCTCCAGGTCGTGCACTACATGTCCGTGCGGCAGTGGGGCCCGCCGGGCAAGTGGACCACCAACTACTCCGGCCTCGCCGTGTCCGACGACGGCGGGGTCACCTGGGCCAAGCCGTGGAGCGCGCGCTGGATCAACCGCGCCGAGCGGGACGACCCGTTCCAGATGTGCGCGCTGGCCCGCGAGGGCGACCACGTCTACCTCTTCGGCACCACCAACGGGCGGCACGGCGACGCCTACCTGGCCCGCACGGCGATCCCGCACCTGCTGGACGCGTCGTCCTACGAGTACTTCGACGGCCGCGGCTGGACCCGGGACGAGTTCGCCGCCGCGCCGGTCATCCCGGGCCCGGTCGGTGAGCTGTCCGTGGCCTACGACGTCCACCTCGGACAGTGGCTGGCGATGCACCTGGACGACCCGGGCGGCGCGATCCTGCTGCGCTCCGCCGACCGGCTCACCGGGCCGTGGTCGCCCGGCCAGGTCGCCGTGCCCGGGCACCGGTACCCCGGCCTCTACGGCGGTTACCTGCACCCGTGGGCGCTGGACGGCCCGGACGTCTACTACCTGATGTCGCAGTGGGGCCCGTACAACGTGTTCCTGATGCGGAGCACGCTAGAGCAGTAGGTCGGCCAGCGTGAACGGGTAGACCAGGGCGTCCATGCCGATGGGACCGGACACACCGGGCATCGGCGGCACCGAGCTGTGCTCGTGCAGCGCCAGGCGCGGGTGGAACCAGCCGGGGCGGCCGGGGATGTCGTTGTGCCGCGCCACCCACAGCACGACCTCGCGGTCGGCCCACTTCTGCGGGTGCAACCGGCGCAACCAGAGCCCGTAATCGGCGTAGATCACGACCCGCTGGATGCCCGCGGACTGCCGCACGGTCTTGATCCACGCCTTCACGAACCGGTCGTCGACGCCCTCCGCCTCGACTTCGAGCGTCGGTGCGAGCGAACCGGGCCCGAACACGCCGAGCCCCCGGCCCGCGCGCACGCACAGCTCGGCCTGGTCGTGGGGTGCGCCGGGGCGCGCGTAATGGCGGATGCCGGTGCGGATGCCGGCCCGCTGCGCCGCTTCGATTTGTTTCCCGGCGCCGCGGTCGAGCCAGTTGGTGTTCTCGGTGACGGTGATGGAGGCGAACGAGACCGCACCGGACCGGACCGCGTCCCAGTCCGCCACGGTCGCGTGCAGCGCGAGGTTGATCCCGCGCTCCGTGCTGCCCTCCGTCAAACCGCCGCCTTCATTCCACGCAAATGCGCTCGCCAGGACACTGCGTAGTCACCATAAGCGCGAAAAGCCCCGGTTGCCGTATCGACGCACCCCCCGAAAAGGGTGTGACTCACGGCAAGTACCGGGCGTGGCGGCGCGGGGTGACGGCACGGTCACCGTCGGGGAGTCCACAGTGGAGGTGGCGGCGGGCGGAACCCGGCCGCCGGCCCGCGGACCGGCGGCCGGGTCTGCTAACCCCCGATGCCCGAATTCCGGGCGGCTTCGACGATCGTGGCGGCGTCCTCGGGCAGCAGGTGGCCCGCGGCGACCGAGGACTGCGCGGCGGCCTGCACCTTGGCCACGTAGTCGGCGTTGGTCGGGTACAGGCGGCTCAGCACCGGCTCCGCGGTGGGCGGGAACGACGGGTCGGACGGGTCGCCGTCGTCGTGCCGGTCCCACGGGTCCGCGTCGCCGTTCCACGGGTCCCGCGCGCCGTAGAGGCCGCAGAAGACGCCGCTGTCGGTGGTGTTCCGCTCGCCGCTCAGCGTGCGCGTCGGCACCGCGACGTCGGGCAGCCGGATGCCGCCGGTGGCCAGGCCGGTGGCCGGGTCGCGGCGGTCGGCGTCGAGCAGCGCGCCGCTCGCCGGGCGCGGTCCGCCCTGCGCCCACGTGGTCAGCGCCCGCAGCGCGGCGTTCATCGAGTAGTGGCCGGGCCCGTCGTTGTAGGGCGCGGACCCCGCGGCGCAGCTCGGTTGCGGCGCGGCCGACCCGGCGGACTTTTGCACCGTCGGGCCGCCGAGGTCGACGGCCCACTGGTCGCCGTGCGCGGTGCCGGCCAGCTCCCAGTGCACGATGCGGTCGGTGTCCGCCTGCCGTGCCGCCGCCGCGCCCGGCACGTCGGTCTCGGTGAGCACCACGAACACCGGAACCGCGGTGTCGGTCCGGATGCGGCTCGGGTCCGGCATCGTCAGCACGTCGACGAGCCTGCCGCTGATCGGGGCCGCGACCGCGCTGTTGCTGTGGATCATCAGGCCGTCGTAGACGCGCGCGACCGGCTGGACGGCGTTGGCGTAGGTGGTCATGAACCCGGCCGACTGCGATTCCCCGTCGGCGAGCAGCGTCCGGATCTCCAGGCCGCCCAACGGGTCCGGCCCGTTCGGCGTGCGCAACGCCTGTCCCGCCTGGGAGAAGATGTCGTAGGAATAGGCGTCACCGGGGTGCACGAGGCTGCCGTAGCGGGCCGGGTCCCAGCCACGCAGGCCCGCGATGTCGCCGAGCCCGCCGTTGACACCGACGGACTGCGCCGACACGCCGACCCACGCGTAGCCCTGGCGCAGCAGCTCGTCCCGCATGAACCAGTAGTCCGGCGACAGTTCGAGCTGAGCGCTGACGTTGAGCCACTCCACGACGACCGTGCCGTTGAAGCGCGCCGGGTCGCTCGGCCGCCGGACCAGCAGCCGGGTCCGGTACGCGGCCTGGGTGGTGGGCCGGACGTCCCAGCGGCCGGACGAGGTCCACAGCCCCGACTTGGCGTACGCGGTCGCGGTGCCCGAGATGAAGAACTCGCTCTCGGTGTAGCCGAACGAGCCGAGGTCCTCGGCCGCGGCGAGGAACGGGAACCCGCGGCTGCCCGCGGGTGGTGTGGTGATCGTCGGGTTCGCGGCCGCCGCCGTGGCGGGCAGCACCGCGGCGAACACCGCCAGTAACGTTGCGAGGACGGCTGTGCGCACTGGTCACCTCCGTGATCTGGGGAGGGCCAGTGTGGGGCGGCCGCGGTCGCGGCGGCATCGGCGAAATCACCGGTGCGTTCGACGCCTCGCTCGACCGGAGCACCGCCGGCAGCCGGGCAGCGCGGGTGGCCGTCTCGCGGCCCAGGCGCAGGGTGGCGCGAACCTGACCCACGAGACGGACCCGTACTTCGACACGGCGGACTTCAGCGACAGCGCGCCCGGCAACCTGCGCGCGGACGTGCTGGTGCCGTGCCGTTAGGCGTTCTCCTTCTGGAACGTCCTCGTGCCCCAGAACACGGCCAGCACCGTCATCACCACGAGGATGATCGAGCCGGTCATCAGGGCGTCCATCGTGAGGTCGCCGCGGAAGGTGGCTCGCTCGGCGTCGACGACGTGGGTGAACGGGTTGATCCGCGAGATGGCGTAGAGCCAGTCCGGCGCGAGGACGCTGGTGATCGGCAGCAGGATGCCGGACAGCAGCAGCACCGGCATCAGCACGGCGTTCAGCAGCGCCGGGAAGGCCTGCTCGCTCTTGAGCGTCAGCGCCACCGCGTACGACGCCGAAGCCAGCGTCGCCGCGACCAGTCCGACGATCACCAGGCTCAGCAGCACCCCGCCGACCGGCGCGTCCAGTCCGAACGCGACATACGCGAGCACCGTGATCAGCACGGCCTGGATGACCGCCTGGATCACGTTGTTGGCCACCTTGCCCAGCAGCAGCCCGACCCGGCTGGCCGGCGTCACCCGCAGCCGTTCCAGCACGCCGCTGCGGTAGTCCATCAGCAGCGCGAACCCGGCGAACGACGAGCTGAACAGCGCCAGCTGGATGATCAGCGCCGGGGTCAGGATGGTCCAGCTGGTGCCCGGCGGGAAGCCGGGCGTGCTGCTGACGACCTTTTCCATCAGCGGCCCGAACAGCACCAGGTACAGCACCGGCTGCATGATGCCGATCATGATCCACGCGGGGTTGCGCATGGACAACGTCCAGTCCCGCTTGAAGATCAGCCACGTGTCACGCAACATGGGCGGCCTCCTCGTGCTGCTGGGACTGCTCGGCGTCGCGCAGTGACCGGCCGGTGAGCGTGAGGAACACGTCGTCCAGCGTCGGCCGGTTCACCTGCATCGAGGTCATCGCGATGCCGTCGCCGTCCAGGCGCCGCAACAGTTCCGGCAGCGCGGTGTCCCCGCGCGGCACGCGGAACCGCACCTCGGCTTCACCGGTGGTCACCTCGTGCGCGCCGTCCAGGCGCCCGGCGACCTCGGCCGCGGCGTCCACGAACTCCGGGGCCACCCCGATCGTCACGCCGTCGCCGGACACTCGCGCCTTGAGCGAGTCCGGCGACCCCTCGGCCACGATCTCCCCGTTGTCGATCACCAGGATCCGGTCGCACAGCGAGTCGGCCTCGTCCAGGTAGTGCGTGGTGAGGAACAACGTCACGCCGTGGTCCGCGCGCAGCCGCCGGATGTGGTCCCACAGGTTGGCGCGGCTCTGCGGGTCCAGCCCGGTGGTCGGCTCGTCGAAGAAGATCAGCTTCGGGTCGTGGATCAGGCTCAGCGCGATGTCCAGCCGCCGCCGCTGGCCGCCGGACAGCGTCTTCGTCAGCCGGTCGTCCAGCCCCACGAGGTCGAGCTGGTCGATCAGCTCCCGGCCCCGCCGCAGCGAGTCCTCCTTCGACATGCCGTAGAGCCGGCCCTGCAGCTCGATCTCCTCGAGCACCTTCATCTCCGGGGTGACGCCGCCGCCCTGGGCGACGTACCCGATCTGCCTGCGCACGCCGACCGGGTCGGCCAGCAGGTCGCGACCCGCGACCTGCGCTTCGCCCGCGGTCGGGCGCAGCAGCGTGGTCAGCATCCGCAGCGTCGTGGTCTTGCCGGCGCCGTTCGGGCCGAGGAACCCCACCAGTTCACCCTCGGCGACGTCGATGTCGACGCCCTTCACGGCCTCGACGCTGCGGCCGCGCGCGGTGAACGTCCGCGCGAGGCCGCGTGCCTTGATCATGAGAAATCCCCCTTGATTCAGTAGTCAAATTTGACTAGTGATGGCGGCCACTCTGCCCCAACTATCGCGCCGTAGTCAAATTTGATTACTTGATCTCCGGGGGTGCGCCGAAGTGGCGCCCCGGGTCGTCGGCCATGACGTACTCGCCGTCCTGCAGGCGCTTGATCAGGCCCCGCAGCCACTCGATGGTCGCCTCGACGTTCGTGCCCCACAGCCGGTACAGCTCGCCGACGTGCTCCGGGTGGCCCCAGTTGACTCCGCCGTCCAGCACGCTGCGGGTGGTCGCGAGCTGGCCCTCCAGCCACGTCAGGCGGTGCCGCAGCAGCGACAGGGCCCGGTCGCGGGGCAGGGAGGGCAGGAAGGTCAGCGCGGCGGCGAAGGCGAACGCGTCCTGGGCCCCGTCGCCCTCGGTCTCCGCGATCATCTGGGCCAGCCGGACCTGGAACTCGGTCTCGCCGTCGTCGGTCAGCCGGTAGGCGATCCGGTCCGGGCCGCGTCCCTCCGGTTCGTCCGGCACCGCCTCCAGCAGGCCTTCGGCCGCCATCTTCTTGAGCGCGTGGTAGATCGACCCGGGCTGGACGTTCGCCCAGCGGTCGGCCGACCAGGCCAGCAGCTCACGCCGCACCTGATAGCCGTGCGCCCGGCCGTACATCCGTACGACGCCCAGCACCAGCAGCCGCGTCGGCGACACCCGACCTCCTTAAGCCTTCCCAGGTAACAATGCACGAGACGGCATCCGTACGCTAAACAGGCATGAGCATCCCTGTGTTGACGGCGGTGGCCTGGCCTTATGCCAACGGGCCCCGTCACATCGGCCACGTCTCCGGCTTCGGCGTCCCGTCGGACGTGTTCTCGCGCTACCAGCGAATGGCCGGCAACCGGGTGCTCATGGTGTCCGGGACCGACGAGCACGGCACGCCGATCACGGTCCAGGCGGACAAGGAGGGCCTCACCTCCCAGCAGACCGCCGACAAGTACACCCGCCAGATCGGCCAGGACCTGCAGGGCCTCGGGCTGACCTACGACCTGTTCACCCGCACCAGCACCGGCAACCACGCCGAGGTCACGCAGCAGATCTTCCTCGCGCTGCACCGCAACGGCTACGTCGTGCCCAAGACCACGACCGGCGCGATCAGCCCGTCCACCGGCCGCACGTTGCCGGACCGCTACATCGAGGGCACCTGCCCGATCTGCGGTTACGACGGCGCGCGCGGCGACCAGTGCGACAACTGCGGCAACCAGCTGGACGCCGCGGAGCTGATCAACCCGAAGTCGCGGATCAACGGTGAGACGCCGAAGTTCGTCGAGACCGAGCACCTGTTCCTCGACCTGCCCGCGTTCACCGAGAGCCTCGGCAAGTGGCTGTCGACGAAGACCGACTGGCGGCCCAACGTCGTCAACTTCACCAAGAACCTGCTCGACGACATGCGGCCCCGCCCGATCACCCGCGACCTGGACTGGGGCGTGAAGATCCCGCTGGACGGCTGGCGCGACCAGCCGCTGAAGCGGTTCTACGTGTGGTTCGACGCGGTGATCGGCTACTTCTCGGCCAGCGTCGAGTGGGCCCGCCGCAGCGGGAACCCGGACGCGTGGCAGGAGTTCTGGACCAACCCGGACGCGCGCGGCTACTACTTCATGGGCAAGGACAACATCACCTTCCACGCCCAGATCTGGCCCGCGCTGCTGCTCGGCCACAACGGCGCGGGTGACAAGGGCGGCCAGGTCGGCCCGTACGGCAAGCTCAACCTGCCGGACGAGATCGTGTCGTCGGAGTTCCTGACCATGAGCGGGTCGAAGTTCTCCACTTCGCGCGGCACGGTCATCTACGTCAACGACTTCCTGCGCGAGTTCGGCCCGGACACCCTGCGCTACTTCATCGCGGTGGCCGGCCCGGAGACCCAGGACACCGACTTCACCTGGGACGAGTTCGTCCGCCGGACCAACTTCGAGCTGGCCAACGAGTGGGGCAACCTGGTCAACCGCTCGATCTCGATGGCGCACAAGAACAACGGCGCGATTCCGGCCCCGGTCAAGCCGGCGCCCGCGGACGAGGAGCTGAAGGCGCTGTCCCGCAAGGCGTTCGAGACGGTTGGCGGGCACCTGCAGCGGTCGCGGTTCAAGCTGGCGGCCACCGAGGCGATGCGGGTCGTGTCCGCGGCCAACCGCTACTTGTCGGACCAGGAGCCGTGGAAGCTCAAGGACGACCCGGATCGCCGCGACGCGGTGCTGCACACCGCGCTGCAGGTGGTGTCGGACGCGAACACGCTGCTCACCCCGTTCCTGCCGCACTCTGCGCAGAAGGTGCACGAGGCGCTGGGCGGCACCGGCGTGTGGGCCGCGCAGCCGGAGCTGCAGGACGTCGAGGACCTGGACATCCCCGGCCGGATCAACCCGATCCTGACCGGCGACTACGCGGCCGAGCAGGCGCGCTGGGAGTCCATCCCGATCGAGGTCGGCCGTCCGCTGGCCAAGCCGACGCCGCTGTTCGCCAAGCTCGACCCGAAGCTCGGCGAGACCGGTCCGGAGTGGGCCCCGATCGCGCAGTGAGCAAGAAGGAACGGCCACCGGTGCCGGAGCGCCTGCCGGCGCCGGTGGTCGACTCGCACACGCACCTGGACGCCTGCGGTGCGGTCACGGCGGCCGACGTGGCCGAGCTGGCCGACCGTGCCGCGGCGGCCGGGGTGACCCGGATGGTGACCGTCGCCGACGACCTGGACGCCGCCCGCTGGGCCGCGGAAGCGTCCACTTGGGACGAGCGGGTGTGGGCCGCGGTGGCCATCCACCCCACGCGCACCAAGGACTTCGGCGAGGCGGAACAGTCCGAAATAGAGCATCTGGCGCGCCAGGACCGGGTGGTCGCGGTCGGCGAGACCGGTCTGGACTACTACTGGGACTACTCGCCGCCGGACGCCCAGCAGGAGGCGTTCCGCTGGCACATCGACCTCGCCAAGCGGGTCGGCAAGCCGCTGATGATCCACGACCGGGACGCGCACTCCGACGTGTTGCGGATCCTGGACGAGGAGGGCGCGCCGGAGACCGTGGTGTTCCACTGCTTCTCCGGTGACGAGGACATCGCACGCCGGTGCGTGGACGCCGGGTACGTGCTGTCGTTCGCCGGCACGGTCACGTTCCGCAACGCCCGGGCGCTGCAGGCCGCGGCGCGGCTCGTGCCCTCCGGGCAGTTCCTCGTCGAGACCGACGCGCCGTTCCTGACGCCGCACCCGTTCCGCGGACGGCCGAACGAGCCGTACTGCACCGCTTATACGGTCGCGTTCCTCGCCGACCTCCGTTCGGAGGGGCTGGAACAGGTCTGTTCGGCGGTGTCGGAGACGGCCGAACGCGTGTTCCGGCTGCCGTCCGTCACAGCGGGTTGAACGGACTGCGACATCCGTGGAAATCAACCATCCACCTGGAGGAGTGACGAACGCCACGACATTCCGCCCGGTGTTTGCGCAACCTCGCGGGGTCCGTTACTGTCCCGTGACCGTGCCGCATGATCGCTCCAACCGGGCGAAGAGCGGGACACCCGGAGTCAAGCCAGTGCAGGTCGGGATCGGGGATGGCGAAGACTTCGGGAGCCGTAGTGCGAAAGGGATCGACCTGCTGTGACTGGTAGTAGATGGGCCGACGCGCGTCCGACTGAGGCGATGGACTGGTTCGAGTCCAGCCGTGGTGGCGCGGTGGGCACCCTCGACTGGCCCGACGCCGACGCGTTCTCGGACGACCTGGCTGTCACCGAGCACGACATCCGCACGGTGCTGGGCAACGACGCGGACGATCTCATGGCCGAGGCCGAGATCGACGTCGACGAGCTGATCCGGCTGATCAACGCCGAGACCACGATGCTCCCGGCCCTCGCCATCCCGGACGCGGCCGCACAGGACCGCACGGCCGCCGTGGAGGCCGAGGAGGAGCCGGAGAAGGCCCTCGTCTCCGCGGTCAAGACCTGGAAGCGGCGGTTCCTCCGCGGCTCGGTCCTGGCCCTCCTGATCAGCCTCACCGGTGGCGGCGCCGCCGCGCTGGCCATGAACAAGAGCGTGACCGTCGACGTCGACGGCCACACGCAGACCGTGCACAGCTTCGGCAAGACGGTCGGCGAGGTCCTCGAGGACGCCGGTCTCACCGTCGGTGAGCACGACGCGCTGTCCCCCTCGCCGCAGGCGCCGGTCGGTGACGGCGGCGTCATCAAGCTGGAGCGCGGCCGCAAGCTGAACCTGGTCGTCGACGGGGTCGCCCGCGAGTCCTGGGTCCGCGCGACGAGCCTGCAGGAAGCCATCACGCAGCTGGGCCTGAGCGGCCAGTTCGGCCCGGGCACCGCGTACTCGATGCCGCTGGACGCGGAGCTGCCCCTCGACGGCGCGACCGTCGAGGTCAAGACCCTCAAGAACATCACCGTCTACGACGGCGACGCCGCCCCCCGGCAGATCAGCACCACCGCGATCACCGCGGAGGAGTTCCTGGCGGAGCAGGGCATGTCGCTCGGCCCGGACGACGAGATCGAGGGCGGCCTGGCCCTCAAGCTGACCAACGGCGCCGAGGTGCACATCTCGCGCACCGGGGTCACCGTGATCAACCAGGAAGAGGACATCGATCCTCCGGTCCAGGAGATCAAGGACGCGACCCTCGACGCGGGCGACGAGGTCGTCCAGGACCCGGGCACGGCGGGCAAGAAGCTGGTGACCTACCGGATCACCAAGCGCAACGGCAAGGAGACCGCCCGCGAGGAGCTCTCGACGAAGGTGATCGTCGAGGCCAAGCCGAAGATCGTCCGGGTCGGCACCAAGCAGCCGGTGATCAGCGACAGCGCCATCTGGGACGCCATCGCGAAGTGCGAGTCCGGCGGCAACTGGTCGATCAACACCGGCAACGGCTACTACGGCGGCCTGCAGTTCAACAAGAGCACGTGGGACGCCTACGGCGGCGACCAGTACGCGGCCTACCCGCACCAGGCCACGCGCGAGCAGCAGATCGCGGTGGCGACCAAGGTGCGCGACGACCGCGGCGGCTACGGCGCCTGGCCCGTCTGCGGCGCCAAGGCCACCAGCTGATCCCCGACAGCACACACATGATGACCCCGGCCGGTGGCCGGGGTCATCTTTTTTTCCCGCGTACCGGCACCCGGCAACGAAAGCCCGAAACCCCCCGAACCACCCCTCTCCCGCAACCCGATCCCCAGCCAAATCGGTTGCCGAGCGGAGCAGGCCGCGCGGCTGCAGGCCGCCGATGGCGACGATCGCCTTGTACTGGGG